>DATGOS010000124.1:0-3865 GCA_035305725.1 Cyclobacteriaceae bacterium | reverse complement strand
CGATTTGCTGGACAACACCAGTTGGAGCGGCTTCCGGTTTTCCAATGACCATCTGGAAGGAACGCAGCCTGTGGTACATGAATCAAAAAAACTCGGAACCCTTTACCTGAAGTCGGATCTAAAAGCTCTGGACGAACGCCTTATACTCTACGGAATGGTAGTAATTTTTGTGATGGTGTTTGCCTTTCTGATAGCCTTTGTACTGTCCCATTTTCTTTCCAAAAACCTCTCGGAACCGGTGCTGGCCCTGTCGGAAGCGGCCACGGCTATTTCCGACCGGCAGGATTATTCCGTACGCGCAAAGAAGCTGGGCAATGATGAAATCGGCCATCTCACCGATGCTTTTAACCAGATGCTGGACCAGATCCAGTCCCAAAATTTGATTTTAAGCAGGTTCAATAGGGATCTGGAAAAAAGGGTCACCGAGCGGACGGTGGAACTCAAAGTAGCGCTGAAAGAACAACAGGTGGCCGAAAAGGAGCTAAACAACAAAAATAAAGACCTTTCGCGCGCCCTGGAGGAACTTCAAATCACCAAAGGAAAACTGACGGAGCTGAACAATGAACTTGAGCAGCGGGTAAAAAACAGGACGAAAGAGCTAATGGAGAGCAGTAAAGCCATTAGGGCTAAAAACCTGGAACTTGAAAAAGTAAATATTGACCTTGACAATTTTATATATACCGCGTCCCATGACCTGAAAAGCCCCCTTTCTAACCTGGAGGCGCTGATCGATATAGTCAAAGAAGAGATCGGCGATATCGTAAGTTCTGAACAGTTGCAGTTTTTGGACATGATGGAGACTTCGATAATGCGGCTGAAAAAAACAATTGTGGACCTGGCTGAAATAACCAAAGTCCAAAAGAATTTTGATGAGGAACCCAGTGAGGTCAGCTTCCAGTCCACCATTGAGGACATTAAAAAAGATTTGTTATTTGGAATTGACAAGCGCGTTGTCACCATTGAAGAGCAGTTTGACGTCCAACAAATCCTTTATCCCACAAAAAGCCTGAGAAGCGTCCTATATAATCTCCTGAGCAACGCCATCAAATATAGATCACCGGACCGCCCTGCCAAAGTATGGATAAAAACCTATCTGGAAAACGGATCGGTGGTATTGATGGTAGAGGACAACGGTATTGGCATAGAACAACAACACCTTCCCAAGTTGTTCACCATGTTTAAAAGGTTTCACTATCACGTGGAGGGTACGGGGATAGGCTTGTACATCATCAAAAGAACCGTCGAAAACCACGGCGGCAGGATAGAGTACGAAAGCAAGGGGGATCAGGGCAGTATTTTCCGGGTGTATTTCTAAAAACAGCGGGGCGGGATCCGGAATGGCTTCCGGATTCCGCCGCCTGTTTCAAAATGTTAATAGCCTTCATTTTGGACAATCACCCCCGGATTCGCCTGATCAATTTCATGCATCGGAATCGGGAAATATTTATACCGCGGCTGAGGGTTAAGCTTTACCACCTGGGCCGTTCCCAAGGTTATATTGTAGTCCCATTCCACTTCCGCCAATTCGGCCATGAACCTGTCTGTTCTTACCAGGTCAAACCAGCGCTCGTTTTCAAGTGCAAGTTCAAGCTGGCGCTCCAGCAATATGATGTCCACAAAAGCTTCCGGATCGGCAATATCGGACAACTCGTAATTGAAAGTGGGGTCTTTAAACGCCCGGTTTCTTACCTTATTAATTTCAACCAAAGCCTCTTCCCGCCGATCCAGATAATACAGGGCTTCAGCCTTCAATAACAGAATGTCTGCCAGCCGCAAGACCGGCAGATCCAGGCCGGAACCCGAAGAACTCCGTCCATTGTGGGGCACCGCAAACTTGCTGATGTAAGGTCTCCAGGCCAGGGGATCATCACTTCCCGGGGCACGCCAGTACTCAGTAATGGTGGCGTCCTTTCTGGAGTCCTCGTCCAGAAATTTTTTATGCAAACTCCAGGATAGGTCAGCAGTTTCATTACCTGACGTGCTTACTCCTTCCACCCCAAAGTAGGGAATAAAATCCGAAGAAAGCACATGCCCGTTGAGGTCCTGCAGGTATTTCATCGCAAAAATCACCTCTTCGTTGTCTTCGTTTTGAAGGGTCCACAGGGAGGCAAAATCCTCTTCCAGGGCATAATTAAATTGAGAAATCATGTCCAGGTACTCATAAGCATTGGCCCAGTCTTCCATGTAAATGTACACTTTTCCCAACAGGGCCACCGCAGCACCCCTGCTTGCCCTGCCTTTGGCGGTGTTTTCCGGCATGGGCAGCAAGGCGACAGCCGACTGTAGGTCAGCTACGATCAGGGCATAGATTTCTTCAATCGAGGCCCGGGGCATGGCCTGGGCTTCACTTACGGAAAGAATTCCGGTTACGGCCGGTACGCCTCCAAACGCCCGGACCAGGTCAAAATAAAACAGTGCCCGCATAAACTTCGCCTCTCCTTCAAGTTGCTCCCTGTGCGTCCCCGTGTAATCATCTGGATTGTCCAGATTTGCCAAAACTGCGTTGGCCCTGAATACCCCGTTGTAAGAGGCCTGCCAAAAGGTTCTGAATAAGTCATTTTGAGGCTGAAAATCCAGGTTGTTGATGGCCTCAAGGCCTCCAATGTGTCGGTAACTCGACATATGCAGATGGTCGGTGGGCATCTCAAGCAAGGCCCAGTCCCGGGGCAACCTGGACTGATAGCTGCTATAAATTCCAAGCACGGCCTGATCCATGTCCTTGGCTGTCTGGTAAAAGTTTGCTTCCGTGAGGGTGGATATAGGTGTCAGGTCCAACACCCGGTCCTGACATGATCCCAAAACCCAAATCAATGGCAGGAGACTAATGGTTATATATTTGTAGCTTTTCATGATGTCATTTTTCATTTAAAAGTTCAGGTTGATGCCAAGGGCCACAGTCCTGTTGATGGGTTCTGACCCGTTGTTGAGTCCGGGCAGGCTGTTGATGCCACTGATTCCGTCTGTCGTGTAACCCTCGGGGTTGTATCCGTGAAACTCCTTTTTAGTAAGCATCAATGCATTGCTCATGGAGAGATAAACCCTCAGGCTGCTTAATCTCAGCTTGCTCACCATCGAAGCGGGAAACGAATATCCCAGGTTGATATGCCGTATGGCAAGAAAGGAAGCATCCTCCAGATAATCATCGCTGTTTCCGACATACTCCAACGCCGCCAGAGAGGTAGCGGGGCTCATGCCATCACCCGGTTCTTCTTCCGACCACCACTGGTTTTCCACGATGGGACGGAGAAAAGCAGACACTGTCGCTCCCTGGTAATAAAGGTTCTCCAGGTTGTACATCTTGGCGCCTATGGATGACTGGATCACAAAACTGAAATCGAAGTTCTTCCAGGAAAGCTCATTGACCAGACCGAAGAAGTAATCCGGCATGAAGCTTCCCAGAATTATCCGGTCCTCGGGGGTAATGGCGCCGTCCCTGTTTACGTCCCGGTATTTCACCGTGCCCGGTTGCTGGCCGGGTATAATGGGTGAATTTTCCACATCCGCCTCGTTCATCAAAACTCCGGCTTTCTCATAGCCATAATAGGAAAACATAGGTTCCCCAACCCTCAGCAGCCAACCCATTCCACGGCTGTGGGTATTGATAATCTGGTCCACACCGCCACCCAAACTGGTAACGGCGTTTTTATTGTAGGAAAAGTTAAACGAGGTCTGCCATTTTAGCGCTCCGGTAAGGTTGTAGGTATTCAATTCCACCTCGACCCCCTTGTTGCTCACGTCGCCAACATTGACGATGGTACTGGTAAAACCGGTGATGGCAGGAATGCTTAGGTTGTACAACAGATCGTTTGTTTTTTTCTGATAGTAATCCAACACCAGGTTTATTCTGTTCTCAAAGAGGCTCAAC
>DATGOS010000123.1:0-3965 GCA_035305725.1 Cyclobacteriaceae bacterium | reverse complement strand
CTCGGGATTCCCGATACCGTTATTGAACATGGCGAACCTCATCAACTGCACGCGGAATGCGGCTATGACATCGAAGGCATAGTCAGGGCGGCAAAGAATTTCTACGGCGTGAGAGAAAAGAAAGCCATATAAAGCTTTCCTTTCCCCCGATTATCTACCCGCAACCTGCAATAAATTTTAGACAGTTCAACGATTCGACAGTTCCACAGTTCGACAATTCCTCAACCCGAGGCTGTGGAGTTGGCTTAAAACTTAATGCTAACGCCCGCCATAAAATGGGTGCCCGCCATGGGATAGTAGTAATTTTCCGTGACCAGCTCCCGGTTTCCCCTTTCCTGTCCTGGAACAAAATAGCTGAACGTATAGCCGTTAGGCTCGTATAGCCGGTCAAACAGGTTGTTGACCAGCAGGGAAAACTCTACGGATTTCAGAAATTCCGGCTGGAGGGTGTACCTGAACCTGAGGTCGTTTACGAAGTACTCATCAAGCTTTCTGTTGTCGCTTTGCGCGTTGTCCAGGTATTGGTCCCCAACGTACTTGGACAGCAGACTGATTTCCAGGTCCTGAACCGGCCGGAAATTCAGGATGGCGGATCCGATGATGTTTGGAGAAAAGGCGATGTCGGTGTGTTCATGGATAATGGTCTCCTGGGGCGCGTTGTCCTTGCTATAATCGTCTATAAACTCCACGAATCTGTCTATCTTGTTCCTGCTGAAGCTAAGGTTACCGCTTGCGGACCATTGGGGGGAGAGTTTCACTGCCCCGGACAGTTCCAGCCCCATCCTGTATGAACTCGGGACATTTTCCCTGATGTAGGCGCCTACATTGTTGATTTGCCCCGTCAGGATAAGCTGGTCTTTGTAGTCCATGTAGTAGAAGTTCGCGTTGTAGCTGAAGTTGCTTGTTCCGAATCGCAGGCCCGCTTCAATGTTTTGCAGCCTTTCCGGGCGGGGCAGTTCGGTAATGGGATTGTCCGTGAAGTCATCTCTTACCGGCTCCCGGTTGGCGACGGCATAGGAGGCATACCAGACTTTGCCGCTTTTACCTTCATAACTCAAGCCAAACTTGGGGTTAAAAAAGCTGTACAGTTCGGCTCCTGTGACGATTCTTTGATCGTCGTTTTTTCCGTCAAAGACATAGTCAATACTGCGGAACTGCACGTCTCCGAAAAGGTAAAGCCTTTCCGCGACTTCATGGGTTGCTTTAAGGTAAATGTTCCTGTCGTCTTTTACGGCGTTGTTTTCATAGTAGCGGTCACGGATATCCACCTCTCCTGCCACCCTGGCCCAAATAATCTCTCCAAAATGGTCACCGTCATAGCGGTTGGCTCCCCCTCCGAGCAACACATCCCACCGGCCATTGTCAGAGATATAGTTCAAGGAAAACACCGTACCATAAAAGCTATTGTCCAGCCACCTTCTACGAATAATATCGGTGCTTTCAATGGTTGCGTTGCCGATTTGTACGGGAGGCAGGTTATAGTCCGCCAGCTCATCATCTTCCCGATACTGTTCGTAATACCCCTTGCCCAGGGTGTAATGTAAGGCTGCATTGGCTTTCCAGTTTGATCCCCACTGGCCGGTATAGATAAACTGATAATGGTCCTGGTTGTAGTTGTCTGTTTCATTATCATAAGTATAGTAATTGAATGTCCTGTCGGTTTCCAGAAGAGACTCCGGCAGTCCGTACCAGGACTGGTAGGTTTGTTCACGGCCGGAGAAAACGTTCGCCTTGAACACATGGGATTCTCCATAATACCCTCCGGAAATAAAATAGGATTGAAGATCTGAAAACGCCCGGTCCACATAGCCGTCAGAGCTGATCTGGGAAAGCCTGGCATCCACCGTCCACCGGTCGTTGAGCAGTCCCGAACCTGCTTTGACCGTATGTTTCCTCGAGTTGAACGAGCCATAGGAATGGTCGGTTTCTGCATAGGCCTCGTCCCTGCGGGTGTCGGTTTGGATATTGATGCTTGCCCCGAAGGTAGCGGCGCCGTTGGTGGAGGTTCCCACGCCGCGTTGGATTTGCATATTGTCGACCGAGGAGGCAAAATCCGGCATGTTTACCCAAAACACCCCGTGGGATTCGGCGTCGTTCATGGGGATACCGTTTACCGTGACATTGATCCGGGTCTGGTCCGAGCCGCGGATCCGCATGCCGGTATATCCTATTCCCGCCCCCGCGTCCGAATGGGTGATCATGGAGGGCGTGTGGTTCAGCAGCATGGGCAGGTCCTGACCCAGGTTGTTTTTGGACAATTCCTCCCTGGAGATGGTCTGAAAAGTAGTGGGGGTGGTTTCGCCTGCCCGGGTAGCGGAAACTATAAATTCCTCTGCAAGGATAGTTCTGGGTTGCAACAGGATCTCCAGTCCTTTGGCAGGTGCCTGGATGTCCCTGGATTGGGAAGAATAGCCCAGGTAGGAGGCTTTTAATTCATAGGAACCCGCGGGGACATTTTTCAGCACGAAGAAACCCGACTCATCCGCCACGGTGCCTATGGTGGTGCCGGAAAGCAATATATTGGCACCGAACAAAGGTTCGCCGCTCTCCGCGTCCCGGACCCAGCCTGTCACCGTAGATTGTGCGTAGGCGGAAATTCCCCCTAAAAACATCCCCAATAGAAGCAGTAATTTTTTCATACGAAGCATAGCCATAATTTTTTATTTGCAAAAGAAATTATGGGATGCCCTACAGTTCCATTCCTGAAATACACTTTTAAAATTCCATCAGCATCAAAATTTAGGAGGACAGCCTTGGTCCGGTCGCTAAGGGAAAACAAAAGGGATACTTCAGGGTTACGGATTTAATGCTCATTTCCCTTCGCCGGCACTACCCGGATCAGGTTCAATGGGTATGATCTCAGCCCGTGGTATTCAGGCACCCCTAATGATCTTGGAGCAAATGTAGGCGTAAATTTATGGATAAGCAAATTTGGGAAGTCAACAGTCGACGGACCACGGCCTACAGTCGGGAGGCGCGCAGTGTTCAGTTGACGGTTGGCGGTAAACGGGGCACAGTAATATACGGTGCTCCAGGAAAATTATAGATAGAATTTTCATTTTCTGTAAAATGTGTAAAAGCCATTGTAAATAAAGGTGGGGCGATCACCGTGGCTAACCCAAGAAGGCTACCTAAGCTTCCTTGTAATTCTCCAAGATAGGTAGTGATGTAGAAGGGGGTTTATCCCAGGTAGGAAGGGGGTTAAGGACAATAAATGTAGAGGATACTTAAGTTGCTTAGCCTATGGCTTCCTTTAAGTAAATTACACCTCAAATCTATGTATACCTGCCTCAATGCGTAGATTCCTTGTGAAGTCAACGGAAAATTGGGAAACGGAAACTTCCGGGTGATTAAGCGTACCGTTTTTACCTGACGGATGCTTTAATCTGATCCATCTATCACGGGAGCAGGATGAAGCACGAATTGGTTTGCTGATGAAAGTTGCCGTTATGTGTTTCAATTTTGAAAAATAATAGATCGACCCCGGTGATATTAGAATAGTTTGACGCACCTATTAATAAAAGACCTGAGTATGAGAATTGCGAAAGACGTTGCTGAACGGATTGAACTTCCGACAGCTAAAGATTTCTTTGAAGCTGTCTATAAAAAAGCGTTTCCTAAAACGGCACGATATATTCATCATTCGGGGGGAAATCTGGAGGAGGCAAAAGATATTTTCCACGACGCCCTTATCATCTATTATGAAAAGCTGGTGGCGGGAAAACTTCGGCTCGAGAAAACAGAAGATGTCTATATTTTGGGAATCGTAAGGCATTTGTGGCTGAGAAAAATCGAAAAACGAACCTATCCCTCCTCTGACGATAGCTGGGATCTCATCCCTGTTTATAAAGATCCTACAATTAATGAGTTGACACTGCTTAAGTTCCTGGAGACAGCAGGCAAAAAATGTATGCAACTGCTTGATAGGTTTTATTATAAAAACAGGAACCTTAAAAACATATCTG
>DATGOS010000122.1:0-8311 GCA_035305725.1 Cyclobacteriaceae bacterium | reverse complement strand
GGCTTTGAGGTGGTAGATTTCCGCCGGAATGTCAGCGGCCCGGCTGATGTGTACCAGTTCTTCAATGGCTTCTAACAAATAATCATCCTCGCTGCGGATATGGGAGATGTACATACCGTCGTAGTCGGCGGCAACCTTGGCCAGTGCGACCAATTCATCTGTGTCCGCCGAACCGCTCGGCGCATACAGCAGGGAAGAGGATATTCCCACGGCGCCCTCTTCCATGGCCACAGCCAGCAATTCCTGCATTTCCGCAATCTCCTCCGGACTGGCTTTTCGCTTTTCCATGCCAATTACATGCTGCCTTAGCGTTCCGTTTCCCACGAAGGAGGTAACATTAGTGGAGACGCCTTTTTCTTCCAGATAATTTAGGTACTCGCCCAAAGTGGTCCATTTGATATCATATTTTATATCGCTCTGGTTCTTTATGTTTTCCTGCTTCATCTCTTCCGTCCATGGACCCATGGAAACGCCTTCACCCAAAACCTCCAGGGTCACTCCCTGGCGGATGTCGCTTTGGGAACACCCATCCTCCAGCAAGGAGACGTTGGCCCAACTAAGCATGTTGATAAACCCCGGCGCTACGGCCATTCCTTCCGCGTCAATTACCTGCTTTGCATCCTGACCAGACAAGTCCCCGATAAAAGCCACCGTGTCGGCATTAACCGCAATGTCGGCTTTTTCTGGCGGGGCGCCTGAGCCATCATAGATGGTGCCGTTCTTAATGATAAGATCATACTGTTGCCCGCTTTGACAGGAATAAAGAAAAATTAAAACTAGCAGGAGTCGTTGGATTTTCATGTTGGTGGTGGTTGGTTGATTAAACAATGGAAAAACAATTTAATAAAGGTTTTAGATTATTAAACGGTATTTTTCGGAAAAATTGATGACGGCAGGCAATTCCCATAAGGAATTCGTCCAGCAGCAGTCCCAGTTCTTGTGCTGAACCATTTTTATGGTTAAACTGTATAAGCAATATTCTAACCACCACGTTTTTTGTATAAATTTTGGACCAGAGAAGTGTAAAGCATATGCTGCTTGCGGGATTGTTTTTTGCCTTCATGCAGGTGATGGTGAAATTCGTTCCCCACATTCCCGCCGTAGAAATTGTGTTTTTTAGGTCGCTGATCAGTTTGGTTTTTACTTTCGGCATACTTAAGCGGAACCGGGTGCCCCTATTCGGCAACAACAAAAAACTGCTGGTATTGAGAGGAGTGACGGGGTCTATGGGTTTGATCTTCTTTTTTTACACCTTACAGCATATCCCCCTGGCCAGTGCGGTGACCCTGCAATACCTTAGTCCTGTCTTTACCGCCCTTTTAGGGATCGTCTTAGTAAAGGAAAAAGTCAAACCAATACAGTTTTTGTATTTTGCGCTTGCCTTTGGGGGCGTGCTGCTTATCGAAGGGTTTGATCCCAGGATTTCGCCCACCTATCTGGTCATTGGCATGGCCTCGGCCTTTTTTGCCGGCTTGGCTTATAACATTATCCGCCGGCTTAAGAATTCGGAGCATCCCCTGGTCATTGTGTTTTATTTTCCGCTCGTCACTTTGCCTATTGCGGGTATTTACTGCCTGTTTTTTTGGGTGTGGCCGACCGGTTGGGATTGGCTGATCCTCTTGGGTATAGGAGTTTTCACCCAATTTGCCCAATATTATATGACCATGGCGTACCAAAACGCCAATTTATCCAGGATTGCCAGTTTAAATTACCTGGGAATTGTATATGCCCTGGGCTTTGGCTTTATCTTTTTCAATGAAAGCTTTAACTTGCTCACTTATGTAGGTATGGCATTGGTCCTTTCGGGGGTTGTATTAAATTTCAGACCAAATAAATGAAACTGACAGAACATTTATACCGGGATTCCCTGGCGCTATTGACGGATTTTTATCAGTTGACGATGGCTTATTCTTACTGGAAGGCCGGAAAATCAGAACAGGAGGCGGTTTTTACGCTTTTTTTTAGAAAAAATCCGTTTCAGAATGGCTTTACCATCGCTGCCGGCCTTGAATACGTGATTGAGTTTTACCGTAATTTTTCCTTTCGGGAAGATGATCTGAAGTATCTGGCGGAAATGGAAAAGGACGGGCTGCCTGTTTTCAGCACCGAATTTATCCAATACCTGAGGGAGATGAAATTTACCTGTGACATTGATGCGGTGGAGGAAGGAGAAGTCGTTTTTCCGCATATGCCCCTTATCCGGGTCAAAGGTCCCCTGATCCAGTGTCAACTGTTGGAAACTCCCCTTCTTAATCTGACCAACTTCCAAACCCTGGTGGCTACAAAAGCTGCACGGATCGTCTTGTCCGCAAAAGGCGATCCTGTGATGGAGTTTGGCCTGCGGCGGGCCCAGGGAATTGACGGCGCGTTGGCGGCCAGCAGGGCCGCATTTATCGGGGGATGCAGCTCCACCAGCAACGTGCTGGCCGGGAAGCTGTTTGGCATTCCGGTAGCGGGGACGCATGCACATAGCTGGATCATGTCCTTTGACAATGAGCTCGATGCGTTTATGGCTTATGCGGAAGCATTTCCGGACAATTGCATCCTGCTGGTGGACACCTACAATACGGTAAACGGTGTGAAAAATGCCATAAAGGTGGGTAAAATGCTCCGCGAAAAAGGCCAAGAACTGAAGGGTATCCGCATTGATTCGGGAGATCTTGCCTACTTCAGCAATATAGCCCGGAAAATGCTGGATGAGGCCGGCTTTTCCGATGCCAGGATTGTGGCCAGCAATGATTTGGATGAACACATTTTAAGTTCGCTCAAAATGCAGGAAGCCTCCATAGATGTATGGGGAATCGGAACTAAACTGGTCACGGCCTATGACCAACCTGCGCTGGGTGCCGTTTATAAACTTGCTGCCATAAAGAATAAATCGGGGGAGTGGATACCAAAGATTAAGGTGTCCCAACAATCCATAAAAATCAACATTCCCGGTTTTCACAGTATTAAAAGGTTTTTCAACAATGGAAAGGCAATTGCTGACATGATATTTTCGGAAGGTTTGGAGCAGGACAGAAACTCCTTTACGATCATTGACCCGATCGATCCCACCAAAAGGAAAAAGATTAACCCCGGGGAATTGAAATCGGAAATGCTGCTTAAACCGGTTTTTAGAAAAGGGGAGCTGGTTTATTCGATTCCTGATATTCGGGAAGTCCGTCAAAAAACCATGGACAAGCTTGACCACTTTGACAAAACCCATAAGCGCCTGATTAACCCTCACATTTATCCGGTAGGCCTGGAAGAGTCATTGTTTGACCTGAGGACCAACCTTGTTTTAAAAGTTAAATCGCAGGATGTTGAATAAAAAAATAATCTTCAGTATCGGTAGTTACCGGTATTTAAAACATGAAATCCTGGAAGCGGATGATTTTGAAAACGGGGAGACAGAGGTTCGGATTTTTCCGGATGGGGAACGGTACCAAAGGATACTCACGTCCGTTAGCGGCAGGGACGTGGTCCTGGTGGGTGGGACAGTCGCAGACTCGGACACCCTGGAAATGTATGACCTGGCCTATGCCTTGATAAAATACGGTGCCAGGTCCATTCATTTGGTCTTTGCCTATTTTGGCTATTCTACCATGGAGCGGGCAAGGTTTTCCGGGGAGGTTGTTACTGCCAAGTCCAGGGCGGTGATTTTTTCCTCACTGCCCAGAACCAGCGCGGGAAATTTCTTCGTGTTTTTTGATCTGCATTCTGAAGGTATTCCTTATTATTTTGAAGGGCAGTCCGTCATAAAGCATATTTATTGTACGCCTATTGTTTCCCAGGTCGCCCTCAAGCTGGCTGGCCGGGTATTTGTACTGGCTTGTACGGACGCGGGGCGGGCGAAGTGGGTAGAAAGGCTGGCTAACGACATGGGTGTCAATGCGGCATTTGTGTTCAAAAGACGGTCCAGTGGGGAAAAAACAGAAATTACTTCGATCAGTGCTGATGTGGAGGGAAAGGATGTGGTGATTTATGATGATATGATCCGGACCGGAGGTTCATTGATCAACGCGGCGCAGGCTTACAAGGATGCGGGCGCCAGGAAGGTCTACGCAATTACGACCCATGGGCTTTTCAGCAATGATGCGGTGAATAAAATCCGGGCCAGTGGCCTTTTTGAAAAGCTGGTGGCCACAAATTCCCACCCAAACAGCTATCAGATCCGTGATCCGTTCATCCATATCGAAAGCATTGCCCCGTTGGTGGTCAAGCAATTAAAAATGGATGTTTAAATTGTCGTTAAGTTAAATGCGCTGAATCCCTTCTTGCTTATGGAAGCTTTACTGATTGTTGATGTACAGTATGATTTTCTTCCCGGTGGCGCTTTGGCCGTGGAGGAAGGGGACCGGATCATCCCCGTAATCAACCGTCTGCAGGACAAATTCTCCTTCATTGTGGCCACCCAGGACTGGCATCCAGCCAAACACGGAAGTTTTGCCGCCAGCCACAAGGGCAAGAAGCCGGGAGATTTTATTCAACTGGGAAATGTTGAACAGGTGCTTTGGCCGGTACATTGCGTACAGGGCACGCGGGGCGCTGAATTTCATGAAGACCTGGACCAGCGTAAATGGAAAAAAATCGTCCAAAAAGGCACCAACCCATACGTGGACAGTTACAGCGGCTTCTTTGACAACGACCGCAGGCAAAATACAGGATTGGCAAAATTCCTGAGAGACAATGGCGTGGAGGAGGTATTTGTGACCGGGCTGGCCACCGATTATTGCGTCCGCTTCACCGTATTGGACGCGATAAAGGAAGGTTTTGAGGTCACCCTGATCAAGGATGCCACCAAGGCCGTAAACCTTAACCCCGGAGACTTTGACAATGCCATTAAGGAAATGACCAAAGTAGGGGCGGAGGTCGTTCATTCTTCATCGCTTTTGTAGCTGCTGGGTACGGGAAGTTGTACAGATAATGTACAACCGGTTGCCTAGGGTTGCTACTGTGCTTTGGATGCCGACCTGATGTTATTGACGGAATATTTCCACACTGCTTTCGTCCCTGCACCTCTTGAGAAGTTCCCGGTTGCTTAAGTTTAAGACCGGATGGATGAAATCCGGTAAAATTTCTACCAGGGGCACCAGCACAAACCTTCTTTCGGCAATACGCGGATGGGGAATGATCAGGTCCTTCTCCCGATATACCCTGTCACCGTCATAAAGCAGGTCAATGTCCATGGTCCGGTTGCCCCAACTCCTTGTTCGTATCCTTCCCAACATGGTTTCTATGGATTGGCTAAGCAGGATAAAATCCTCTGGAGGCGTTTCTGTTTCAATGACCAGCGCCTGGTTAAGGTAGCTCCCCTCAGAGGCCGCTCCCCAGGGCGCTGTTTCAAAAATTGAGGATGCTGTGGTGATTTTGCCTGCCTCGGACAATAGCATCTTGGCGTCATTTATAAGCTGCAGCCTGTCCCCGCGGTTTCCCCCGATCATCAGAACTATTTGGTGGCTGTTCCGTTTCTTTTGCCGTATGACCATAAAAAAATGAGAAAAAAAGATTATTTTTACCAGATAATTACAACAAAGATATGAGGTTTTTAAGTAACGTCCTGGCAGTGATCGTAGGCCTCCTGCTCTTTTTTGTGGTGGGGTTCTTTATGCTTGCGGCGATAGTGGCCGTTTCGGGAGGATCCAAGGTGGAAACCGTGGAAAACTCCATGCTGCATCTCAACCTCGAAAACGTGATGTTGGTGGAGCGGGATATTGACGACGACTTTGATTTGGTGGCCATGGGCAGCTTTGGAAACATACCGACCGTAGGGCTCAACCAGTTGAAGAAGGCGATCACCACGGCAAAGAACGACGATAACATCAAAGGAATTTATTTACAGTCGGGAAGCATTTTTTCCGGACATGCCATGCTGTCGGAAGTAAGGGAAGCCCTGGAAGAATTTAAAGAATCAGGAAAATTTATCGTTTCCTATTCCGAAGGTTATTCAGAAAAAGGATATTTTCTTTCCTCTGTGGCTGACGAAATTTACCTCAATCCCCTTGGTGGAATGGAATTCAACGGCCTTTCCTCAGAAATGGTTTTCTTAAAAGGCCTTTTCGAAAAACTGGAGGTGGAACCGGTTATTTTCCGGGTTGGGGAGTTCAAAAGCGCCGTAGAACCTTTTATCCTTGAAAAAATGAGCGAGGAAAGCCGGTTGCAAACACTTTCGTACCTCCATGACCTGAACAATTTTTCCCTCCAAAAAGTCGCCGAAAGCCGGTCCATCCCGGAGGACCGGGTCAGGGAGATCAACGCACAGATGCTGGTCAGGGAGCCCGAGGATGCCCTGGCGCTGAAGCTGGTGGACGGTCTTTGGTATGATGATCAGGTAAAGGACCTGCTGCGGGAAAAGTTGGGGCTGGAAGAAGACGATGATATTAAAAGTATCAATATTACCAATATCAACAAGACCGCTAAGTCTGAAAACCGCCTGTCCCGTAACCGCATTGCCGTGATTGTGGCCGACGGCGAAATTGTCAGCGGCAATATGGAAGGTGCCATCAGTTCGGAAGTGTTCCTGAAAGAAATTCGGGATGCCCGGAAAGACGATGATGTAAAAGCCATTGTTCTCCGGGTCAACTCTCCTGGAGGATCCGTGCTGGCATCCGAGGTGATATGGAGGGAAATGAGTGAAGCGCAAAAGACCAAACCGCTTATCGTGTCGATGTCGGACGTAGCGGCGTCGGGAGGGTTTTATATTTCCGCCCCGGCCGATACCATCGTGGCCCATCCCAACACCATCACAGGATCCATTGGGATTTTTGGCCTTTGGTTTAACGCCCAGGGGCTGCTGAACAACAAACTGGGAATCACCACGGATGTGGCTAAAACAGGGGAATTTTCCGATTTTATGAGTGCTTCCCGGGAACTGACCGAGACGGAAAAAAACATCGTCCAAAATATGGTGGAGGATGGCTATGAGGTATTCATCAACCGTGTGGCGGAGGGCAGGGGCATGAGCCGTGAATCGGTATTGGAAGTGGCTTCGGGAAGGGTGTGGAGCGGTGTGCAGGCCAAGGAAAATGGGTTGGTGGATGTATTGGGGGGGTTGGATGATGCCATCGACATTGCCGCCACCAAGGCCGGTGTGGAGGAGGATTATCGGGTGATTTACTTCCCTGAGCAAAAGACCTTTCTTGAGACGCTATTAAGCGAATTTTCCAAGGATGTGCAGAACCTGTATGGGCAGTTCAGAATGGGGTCCGCCTATTTCGTATTCCAGCAAATCGAAAGGGCCAAAAAGTACGAAGGCATCATGGTACGTCTGCCTTACGATATCTCCATTCAATAAGCTCGGTTGTTCTTCACTTTGGATAATTTAAGCCTTCGAATAACGGACTTTATATGGTCATGCCGTATTTCTTTTTAAATTTTTCCTGAATAATTTCCTGGACAGGGCGGCCTTCAATTTTGCTCTCCAGCCAGGAAATGATGTCCAGATAAAGAAACGCCCGTTTTTCATAGGGATGGTCTTCATACCGGATCAGACGCTCACGAAGCTCCGTAAAGGCGATTTTTAACTGATAGTCATAAATCCTGTTTAGGTTCTTGATAAAATTCATCATTTCCCGCTGTACCATGTGCAGGTCGTTCATCTTGTTCAAGAACTTGTACACGGTTTTTATCTGTTGTTCCAGGTTGTCATCCAGCCCTTCCTCATAGCTCGCGATCAGCTTGAGGATGTGCGCGAAGCTTCTTAGATCCTCCCGCAGCCCGTCCCCGGTATGGTCGATGACTTCATTAAGATGCAGGATGGCATGGACATTGTCCCCGCTGCCAAAATACAGACAAGCTATCTTGTAATGCAGGACCATCACGTGGTGCACGTCCAGCTTGTTTTTAAGTGCTTTCATTTCCTTCAACAGGGGAGGAACCACTTCTCTAACCCCCCCGCTGAAGTCGCCGGTGAGAAAACGATAATTGATACTGTTGGAATACAGGTACAAAAAGGAAAGCACCCTGCAATTTTCATCCATCCGAAAATCATCGGCCTCCAAAGTGTCCTTAAATTCCGTAAAAATCTGGGCGTATCGGTCGAACCGGTCCATGTAAAACAGCGTGTCGAGCAGGTAATGGTACGCTTTCAGGTAATTACCCGTGGCCACCTTCCTCATTCTCGGATATTCCACGAAAAGGTTTACCCATTTTTGGGCAGAGCGGTAACAATGCGGGAAATCCTGGAGAATGTGATAAAACCAAACCTGGGCCTGGTACAGGTACAGACGCTCATAAAAGGAGAGATTTTCCGGATTATGCTCGGGCATGTTGTTGATGTAATAGGTCTTAACCATATTAATATCATTTTCGTCCCGGACATGTCCCATTT
>DATGOS010000121.1:0-3338 GCA_035305725.1 Cyclobacteriaceae bacterium | reverse complement strand
TTCAGTACCGTGTTTAATGCCCTCTATGCCGCGGGCGGACCCAATGAAAACGGGACCATGAGAAATGTCAGATTAATCCGGAACAACCGGGAGATCGCCAATATTGACATTTATAATTTTCTCACCGAGGGCCTGGCTAATTTGAACCAACAACTGCAGGACCAGGATGTGATATTGGTGGAACCGTTTTCGGCAAGGGTGGAGATCAGGGGAGAAGTAAAACGGCCCGCTGTCTTTGAAACACAAGAAGGGGAAAGCCTGCAGGATGTCCTGCAATATGCCGGCGGATTTACTGATGCAGCTTATGAGGAGAGAATCAGTGTGGTGAGAAATACCGGAACGGAAAAGGCGGTCTCGGACATTTACAAGGATCAGTTTGGGATTTTTTCGGTGCGTGGAGGGGATGTATATACGGTGGGCAAGATTTTGGACAGATTTTCAAACCGGGTACAGATAAACGGGGCGGTATTCAGGGAAGGGAATTATGCCTTATCACCTGGTTTGACGCTGCTGGGATTGATCGACAAGGCGGAGGGACTGCGGGGAGAAGCTTATCTGGAGAGCGCGTCCATTTTAAGAACAAACCAGGATCTGACCACCGAACTTATACAGGTTAATCTACGGGCAATTTTGGCGGGGGATGAACCAAACATCCCTTTACAGGCAGAAGACCTGGTGCGGATTTCCTCCATCTATGATCTGAAGGAGGAATTTTATGTAAAAATCACCGGCGAAGTAAGGGATCCCGGGATTTATCCCTATTCCAGCAATATGACGGTGGAAAGCCTAATTGTAGCGGCCGGGGGTTTACGGGAGGCTGCCTCTTCTTCCAACATAGAAATTGCAAGAAGGGCTGCATCTTCCCAGGATGGGGATATTTCAGAAATCATTCCCGTACAAATAAATGGGGATCTGAGCTTTAATCCGGAATCCCCTACCTTATTGCCTTTTGATAATGTATTGATCCGGAGGAAGCCCAATTTTGCGCTGGAGAAGCTTGTGCAGGTGGAAGGCCAGGTAAATTCTCCGGGGCAGTATGCGGTTGAAAATGCCACGGAAAGGGTTTCCGACGTCATCAGAAGAGCAGGCGGACTTACCTCCTTCGCCTATCCCGACGGGGCTACACTGATCCGTAGAACAGAGTTTTACCAGACCGAATCCGAAAAGATAAGAAAGGAGAAGGACCTGTTAAACCTGTACGAGCGCCTGGCTTTCTCCGCAGCAGACCCGACCGAATCGCAGGCAAGCACCTTGCGGAGGCTGAGCCAGACCGGATTGGATTCAGCAGGCGAGGAGGGCGAGTTGGAAACAGACATCATTACCCAAAAACGGGCCGAGGTGCTGAACGAAATTTCCCGAAACCAGCCCGGTGTAACGGATATAAAAATCAGGGAAACCGAGGCGATCGCTATTGACCTGGAAGCAATCCTGAACAATCCGGGCTCCGATTTTGATCTGATCCTGGAAGAAGGAGACATTATCAGTATTCCCAAGCAACTGCAAACCGTCAGGCTTAGGGGAGAGGTGATTTACCCGACTACAGTGCGGCACGTCGATGCGAGGCCCATGAGTTACTACATCAACCGGGCAGGGGGATTTGACAACCGGGCGAAAAAGCGGCGGACCTATGTCGTCTATGCCAATGGCGAAGTAGCCCGGACCAAAAGCTTTTTGTTTTTTAAATCCTATCCCCATGTTGAACCAGGGTCTGAGATCATCGTGCCTTCCAAAGGACCCAGGATTCCCTTTATGCCCGGAGAGATCGTTGGCCTTACCACCGGCCTGGCCACCCTGGCATTAATCATCACACAAATAAATTGGTAAGCGTACATGGCCGATCAAAAGCATATTATTGATGATAAGATTACCCTGAGGGAACTGTTTCTCAGGTTGGTTTCCTGGATCAATATTTTTTACCAAAAAAGGAGCCTGATTTTAATCTTTTGTCTTGTCGGGGCCATACTGGGTGCCTTGGTGTCAATTATTAAAAAGCCAAAATATACCGCCACATCCAGCTTTGTATTGGAGGAAACCAATATGGGAGGGCTTGGAAACATGTCGGGCGTCGCTTCCCTGCTGGGCGTGAATTTGGGATCGCTTGGATCGGGCAACGGCCTGTTTGAGGGCGACAACATCATGGAACTGTATAAATCGGACAATATGCTGTCAAAGACCCTGTTGAGCCCATTTCAGGAGGATGACACAAGCTACCTGTTGATACACCGGTATATTGATTTCAATGAGCTGGAGGACAAATGGGAAGGAGAGGTGGATTTTGCCAAATTGGATTTCGACCTGCCCCGGGACGCATTTTCTGTTCAGCAGGACAGCGTGATTAAGGAAATTGTTCAGGAGATCAGGAAAGAAAACCTGACGGTGGACAAGCCTGACAGGAAGTTAAGTATTATCCGGGTAGTGATTCAGTCGAAGGATGAACTTTTCTCCAAAAATTACAATAAAAGGCTGGTAGAAAATGTCAATGAGTTTTATTATTCCACAAAAACAAAGAAGACCGGGGAGAATCTTTCCATACTGCAGAAGCAGTCCGACAGCGTGAGAAAGGTGCTCGACCAAAGTCTTGCACGCCTGGCGCTTGTTCAGGACCAGGTGCCCAATCCAAACCCATTGCGGCAAAGCGGTACGCTGGAAGCAAGAAAAAGCCAGGTCGACGTGCAGGCTTCCATTGTGGTCTATGAGGAAATTGTCAAAAACCTGGAAATTGCAAAAATCAACCACCGCAACACTTCTCCATTGATTCAAGTCATAGACAGTCCAAGGCTTCCGCTTGAAGAGTCAAAAATTAAACTGGGAGTAGGAATTCTTGTGGGGGCTTTTTTATTTTTGATATTGGCGATCTTTTATGTTTATATCACAACTTTCTTTGGGGTTCAGCTCAAAAAGGAAAGGGGGTAATTTTCAACATCAGGTGACATGTCCAACGCTGCGATATTACTTGTACCACCAGGTAACGCAAAAAGATACGAAGAGCCTTAGCGGCATAATTTGTACCGCAAAGTGCCGCTGAGGAGCTAAGTTCCGCCAAGACTCAGCGAATCTCTGCGGTACCTTAGCGCAACTCTGCGGAATAACCCGGCGCCGCTATACATGCCTCACATAATAACCTAAAATAAATCATCTGAATCTTGACCTACTACAAACCTTATCTGTCCGATTTTTTGACAGCGTGCCATGCTTAACAAACTTCGTTGGTTCAATATTTCACATCTAATCCGGCACAGATCCTTACAGAATTTCATTTTTTTATCGGTCATTCAGTCTTCCAATATCCTTGTTTCACTGGTATCCATGCCCCTGCTGATCCATGCGCTCGGCGTGGA
>DATGOS010000120.1:0-3688 GCA_035305725.1 Cyclobacteriaceae bacterium | reverse complement strand
TAGAACGCTGTTTCAAAGGGACCGTGAGTAGAATCAGCGGTATTTCCTTCGACGAGCTTGCTGAGGAAGTGCTGGTGAGACACCATGCCGCCTATG
This sequence comes from Cyclobacteriaceae bacterium, assembly GCA_035305725.1. Taxonomy (GTDB): domain Bacteria; phylum Bacteroidota; class Bacteroidia; order Cytophagales; family Cyclobacteriaceae; genus DATGMS01. The sequence goes on along the minus strand of DATGOS010000120.1, from coordinate 3,592 downwards.
AGACCGAAAACCTGGTCCTTGAAACAGGAGGAATCTATCAGTGGAAAAGGAGGGGCGAAAAACACATGTTTAACCCCGAGACCATTCACCTTTTACAAAAGTCTACCCGCAACAATGATTACGGGCTTTATAAAAAGTTTGCTGAAAAAATAAACAACCAGACAAAGGACGCTTTGACCATCAGGGGGCTGTTTGAGTTTAAGAAAAGCATTTCCATTCCCCTGGATGAGGTAGAGCCAGTGGAGAATATCCTAAAGCGCTTTGCCACTGGAGCTATGTCCTTCGGGTCCATTTCTCATGAAGCGCATACCACCCTGGCCATTGCGATGAACCGGATCGGCGCGAAAAGCAACTGTGGGGAAGGGGGAGAGGATGAAATCCGTTTTGCCAGAAAGGAAAACGGGGACTGGGAAAGGTCAGCCATCAAACAGGTTGCCTCAGGAAGGTTTGGGGTCACCAGTAACTACCTTACCAATGCCGAGGAACTGCAAATAAAGATGGCCCAAGGTGCCAAGCCGGGAGAAGGTGGACAATTGCCGGGCCATAAGGTGGATGAATGGATAGGCAGAGTTAGGCATTCCACCCCGGGTGTGGGGTTGATTTCGCCTCCGCCCCACCATGACATTTATTCCATTGAGGATCTTGCCCAGTTGATCTTTGACCTTAAGAACGCAAACCGAAAAGCCAGGATCAATGTGAAACTTGTTTCACAGGCTGGTGTGGGGACCGTAGCGGCGGGAGTGGCCAAGGCCCAGTCGGACGTGATCCTGATTTCGGGCGCGGACGGGGGAACCGGGGCATCGCCATTAAGTTCCATCAGGCATGCCGGCCTTCCCTGGGAACTCGGGTTGTCGGAAGCCCATCAAACCCTGGTGAAGAACAACCTCAGAAACCGGATTACGCTGCAAACGGACGGACAATTGAGAACCGGCAGGGATTTGGCCATTGCTGCGCTTTTAGGGGCGGAGGAATGGGGAATTTCCACCGGGGCGCTGGTAGTGGAAGGCTGTATCATGATGAGGAAATGTCATCTAAATACCTGCCCTGTTGGCGTGGCTACCCAAGATCCTGATCTAAGGAAGCTGTTTACGGGCGATCCGGACCATGTAGTCAACTATTTCAAATTCCTGGCACAGGACCTTCGGGAAATCATGGCTTCTTTGGGATTCAGGACCGTGAATGATATGGTGGGTCAAAGCAATGTGCTGAAATCCACCGGCCACCTCAATCACTGGAAATGGGATAAGCTTGATCTATCGCCGATCTTTCACAAGGTGGTGGTGCCGGATCACGTGGGTATCCACAAACAGATAGACCAGGAATTCAGGTTGAAGAAAGTACTGGACAGAAAGTTGATCAAAGAGGCCATCCCCGCACTGGAGCAGGTAAGCGCCGTAAAGGGAAGCTTTGAGATAAAAAACACGGACAGAACCGTGGGAGCCATGCTTTCCAACGAGGTATCAAAGATATTCGGCAGCGTGGGGCTTCCTGAGGGCTCCGTCCACTACAAGTTCCACGGTTCGGCGGGGCAGACTTTTGGCGGTTTTTTGGCCAAAGGCATCACCTTTGAGCTTGAGGGAGAAGCAAACGACTACTTCGGAAAAGGCCTTTCCGGGGGAAATCTGATCATTTATCCCAGCAGAAACGCCAACTTTGCGGCCGAAGAAAACATCATCGTCGGCAATGTAGCCTTCTATGGCGCCACATCCGGAGAGGCTTTTATTAAGGGGAAAGCCGGCGAACGTTTCTGTGTAAGGAATTCAGGTGTAGAAGCGGTGGTGGAAGGCATAGGCGACCATGGATGCGAGTACATGACCGGCGGCCGTGTGATCGTGCTGGGCGAAGTGGGAAGAAACTTCGCGGCGGGAATGAGCGGTGGCATAGCCTATATTCTTGAAGGAAACCTGGGCAATATCAATAAGGAAATGGTGGACATTGATCCATTGAATGAGGACGATTTTCTGATCGTTAAAAACTCCCTGAAGAAGCACCTTAGCCTTACAAAAAGTGCTGTTGCGGAAAGGATGTTGTCCGACTGGTCAGCCGCCAGGGACAAATTCATAAAAGTAATTCCGGGAGAATACAAAGAAGTGTTGAGAAAAAGGGCACTGGTACAAATCAATTCATTAGTGTAAGATGGGAGATATAGTAGGATTTAAAAAATATAAGAGGGAAATGCCCGAATCCCGCTCCCCCCAGGAGCGGATCAAAGATTACAGGGAAGTTTATGAAGCTGTGGATCCAAATTCGCTGAACCAGCAGGCCGCACGGTGTATGGATTGTGGGGTACCCTTTTGTCACCAGGGCTGCCCGGTGGGCAACCTCATCCCTGATTTTAATGACAGGGTGTACAACAACGAATGGGCGGAAGCTTATCATATTCTGAGAAGTACCAACAACTTCCCTGAGTTTACGGGAAGGATCTGTCCTGCCCCCTGCGAGGCCAGTTGCGTACTGGGCATCAACAAAGATCCGGTAACCATCGAGTTGATAGAAAAACAGATCGCGGAAAAAGCTTATGAGCTGGGCATTGCGCAGCCAAAGGTACCCCAGTATCGTTCGGGCAAAAAAGTAGCAGTAATTGGCTCGGGTCCTGCGGGACTTGCTGCCGCTGACCAACTGAATGCGGCAGGACATGAGGTGACCGTTTTTGAAAAAAACCAAAATGTCGGCGGTCTGTTGAGGTATGGCATCCCGGATTTCAAGCTTGAAAAATGGGTGATTGAGCGCCGGGTGGACATTATGCGAAAGGAGGGCGTCGTCTTTTCCACGGGTGTGGAGATCGGGTCCGGAATCAAAGCAGAGGAAATCCTAAGAGATTTTGACGCCGTGGTCCTCGCTACGGGTGCCCAACAGCCCAGAGACCTGTCAATTAAGGGGAGGGAGGCAAAAGGCGTACACTTTGCCATGGAGTTTCTGGAAAAGCAAAACCAGGTAGTTGCCGGAGAGCTCGCTGAAAATCCAATAAACGCGAAAGACAAAAATGTGTTGGTCATAGGGGGTGGTGATACCGGAAGTGACTGTATAGGAACATCCAACCGCCATGGGGCCAAGTCAGTGCTTCAATTGGAACTGTTGCCAAAACCTCCTCAAAAAAGAACAATCTTAAACCCCTGGCCGGAATGGCCCATGACCCTTAGGACATCCAGCTCCCATGAGGAGGGGGCGGAGAGGATGTGGTCTGTTTTAACTAAGGAGTTTACCACGGATGAGCAAGGGAATGTGACCGGTCTTAATGTTGTGGAAATTGAATGGAAGGAGGAAAACGGCAGGATGCGGTTTTTTGAAATACCCGGGACGGAAAGAACCTTGCCCTGTGATTTGGCCTTACTGGCCATAGGATACACCGGGCCATTGCAAAATGGGCTTCTGGAATCCTTCGGGGTAGGTTTATTGGAAAATACGCTCCCGAAATCCAAGGATTACCAAAGCACGAATCCCGGGGTCTTTCTGGCTGGTGACATGCGGAGGGGACAATCTCTGGTGGTATGGGCAATTGCGGAAGGCAGGGAATGTGCGGTACAGGTAGACCTTTTCCTTCAGGGAAAATCGGCACTTTCCCAACGTGACCGTTCCCATTTCCACAATTCAG
>DATGOS010000119.1:0-3734 GCA_035305725.1 Cyclobacteriaceae bacterium | reverse complement strand
TTTCCACGCCTGTCAGCAGGAACAGCAGCACGAAGAGCGTGCCGACGAGGATGACCGCGGTCTCGATGTGGATATGGTGTTTCATTTGCATTTTTGTTTGTACCCCAAAATTAGCTCCCGAAAAATTGAAAAAAGGGTCATGGTGACCCTTTCGATAGCGGTTTTTTCCGTATAAGAAGGCCGCCCGGACCGGGGTACCGGTGTCGCATTTGTCGCGTGTTAACTAACCGTCGTGTTCCGGGGATGAGCACCCTCTTGGCTGCGGCCTATCCGCATCCTATCCGCCCCTGCGCCGCCCATACGCCGCTGTATATTCGCCAAAACAGGGCAAAGGCGGCATTACACCGATAGTTGGGCGGAGCGAAGGCGGTAAAAAGGGGGTGTGGGGCACCTTGGACGCGGACTGCCGTAAGCTTCGCAATGAGCTGGGCCCTGCAGCTGTGAATTTCCGGAAACGGCCTCGGGGGACACAACCCCGACAATACTGCACTCATAAGAAAACTCAAAACAGCGGACCAGGCAGCGTACAAAGAACTGTATTTGCGGTATTATCCGAAGCTCATAGGGATAGGGAAAAAGTTCGGCTTCAGCTTATTGTCACCTGAAGATTTTGTGCATGAAACATTTGCAATGATACCTTTTAGTATATCCTATCGATCACGGGTTTAAAAGACCCCTGTTGGGCAGGATCCGCAAATAGAGAACATGGTCTCACTGACCTTAATATAAAGTTAATATTCCATGCTATAGAATTGTCCCTACCTTAGACTATGAAATGAAAGATAGCGTAGTGCTGTTCGTGCCCCCTTACCCATGAAATACCGGGGTCCGCTACCGGCGTTGGGAAAGGTATAAAGCGCGCTTGGTGATGTCGTCAGAAACAATAGCTACAATTAGCATCTGAAAAGATGAAAGCAGTCGTATGTACAAAATATGGTTCGCCAGGGGTACTTCAGGTCAAAGAAGTCCCGAAACCGGAACCCGGGGATGACGAGGTACTGATAAAGGTGCATGCTACTTCTGCGCATGTCGGGGATGCCCGCATCCGGAGGGCCGATCCATTTTTGGTCCGGTTCGTGTTCGGCCTGTTCAGGCCCAGACGGAATCTTATACCTGGGCTGGAAATAGCAGGCGTCGTCGAGTCCACCGGGAGAAATGTAACGTCGTTCAAAACAGGAGATCCGGTTTTTGCACTGACGGGTTTTAACCTGGGAGGCTACGGCGAATATTGCTGCCTGCCGGAAAAAGTAAAAAGAGGTGAGGTCGAAAGGAAAGGGTTGGTTATCCCCAAACCCGCCAACCTGTCCTTCGGGGAGGCCGCGGTCATCCCCGCCGGAGGGCTCACCGCATTGAAGAACTTGCAGAAAGCTAATATCAGCAATGGCCAGCGGCTATTGATAAACGGCGCATCGGGGAGCCTTGGTACCTATGCCGTCCAATTGGCCAGGTACTTCGGCGCGGAGGTCACCGCTGTGTGCAGCGGGAGAAATGTTGAACTGGTGAAATCTCTGGGTGCCGATTATGTAATCGATTATACAAAAGAGGATTTTACCAAAACAGGGAATACATACGATATCGTCTATGATGCCGTAATGAAGTCAAACGTCTCAAGATGCAGGAACATATTGAATAGGGGCGGTATTTTTCTGAACAACAACCGGCTGCCCAAGATAACGGAAGCAGATCTGCTATTGCTGAAAGAACTGGCCGAAAGCGGAGCGGTCAAACCGGTCGTGGACAGGATATACCCCATCGATGAGGTGGTTGAAGCCCATCGTTATGTGGATACGGGGCGCAAACGGGGAAATGTGATCCTGATCAATCATTGTCATTCCATCGAAAAAGAACTGCAACGATTGTCCATCCGATGATTGTCCCAAAAGAAGAGAACCTTAATGCGATCTTGCCGGACCTCGTAAAAAGCCCGCCTGGTATTGGGATCAAACCTACCTTTTCTTACCCAGATTAGCACGGACCTTACGGACGAAATCCTCGTCCACCGAGGCGAAATTAGCTATCTCGGAAACCGTAAATTTACCGCTGGTCAAGAGGTTGGCGACCACTTCAGCTTTCCCTTCAAGTTTTCCTTCAGATTTCAGCAGTTCATACGTACTCATAACCTGTCTCCCTTCCCAAGTTTCCATCGTTTCCGGTCAGCCCTATAGTCAAAACGGCCTGATCTCCTCATCTGAGGCGATGTGAAGATTGTTGTAAATATATGCAAAATTGGGGATAAATCCAAGCAGATCGGGATCGGGATCATCAAACAGTTTGTTCAGTGTCCAGTATTCCCACTTGTCTTTACCATGGTAAAACAAGATCGGGATGATGGGCGTGAGCTGTTTCTTGTCCTGCTTGACCTGCTGCCAGTAGGCTGAAAAGAGGTAACTGCCGATCTGCAGCGGGGTTTGGTTGTCGCGGTAGCTCTTGTGCTCAACCAACAGGGATATTTCCAGTTCTCCTTTGCGGTCCTTGCGCCGGCAGGAGTATACCACATCAGACATGGTCTGGTCTAATTCACCGGACATATAGCTGCCTGATAGCTGCTTGAGGCTTCTGAAATCCAGCTTTGCAACGATCTTTTCAGGAAGGGTCGACCGGCAATCTGGCGCGGGGAGCTGCCAGCAGTCACGCTTATGACGTAGGGCCGGAGCAGCAAATGGCATAATGATCATACACTGCCCGGGAGATTTTGGCTATGGTTACCTCCCGGTCTTTTTGAGTGGCATAGGAGTCAGCGATAAAGACTGAGATCGCGATATGTTTACCATCTGGAAGCGTAATGATTCCGGCATCGTTTGTAGCCCGTGTCAAGCCATTGATGGTGCCTGCCGTCCCCGTTTTATGAACCACCGGCGTGCCCGGCGGCAGCAGCCCTTTTATTCTCCTGTCAAACCAGGGCCCTGAATGTGACATATATTTTAAAAGCAGCGTGGTGCTTTTCTCAGAAAGCGGTTTCTCCATATAAAAGATCCTCAGCAATTGGGTCATAGCTTTGGGCGTTGACCAGTTTCGGTATTGGATAAGGTCATTGGCCACCTGGATCTGTTCCGTCGTTGCAATGGCGATGTCCTTTACTCCTAACCGGCGAACGTACTTTTGTGCCTTTCCGGTGCCGCCCAATAGCCGGAGCAGCACGTCACACGCCGTACCGTCGCTTTCTGCAACGTTATAATTAAGAAGCTCTCTTACCGTAAGACTGGTGCCTCCAGGGAATTTGTCCCGTAAGGGGCTGTGGCCGTTTTCCGGAATATATTCCACCGTATCAACCCGGATTTGTTGATCCAATGAGAGTTCTCCTTTATCCACTTTATCCAGCACCGCCATTGCTATCGGAAACTTATATACGCTCTGCATGGGATACTTTTCCCCGGCGTTATATGATGCGGATTCACCGGTTTCCAGGACCTGGGCATACACACCGACGCGTCCATTTATTTGCCCCGCAATTTGCGCAATCTGCGCTTCAAGAGTTGACTGTCCTATGGCGGGAACGGTTTGAAAAAGTAATATCAAACCTGCTGCGGCATTTATTAAAGACCTGTAGCTTAGGCGCGCGTTTACCATGGGGTTTAAACTTAGGCAAAGTTATCGGTCTCTTCTGTGCTATTGAGAACTTTTTTAGTGATTCAAAATACAAATATTTAGTATAAATTTTTGAGATATCTAATCTGTTACTTCCTTTTATCAGGATCGGTCTGATACATTATGATGGTTCTGTCGTTATATGTACA
>DATGOS010000118.1:0-2870 GCA_035305725.1 Cyclobacteriaceae bacterium | reverse complement strand
TGGCTGGCGATGGTTTCAAGTACGTGGTAATTTTTGGGACGCCCCCGTCGCGCTCCGTCAAGATCCACCAGGTGTAGCCGGTGCATCCCGTGGTCTTCAAAGGACTTGGCCAAATCCAGGGGATTGTTGAATATAAGTTCCTCCGTACCGAAGTCGCCGCGTGTCAGCCGGACACACTTCCCTTTTATAATCCAAATGGCTGGTATCAGATCAAACATGTCACTCATCTTCAGATAAGCCAAAAAAAGGACAAACAGTCCTTTATTTAAGCCTATAGATTCAACATTGGAATAACTAATTTCAATATACTATAGAACCGTTAAAATTAAAATCTTTACCGAAAATAGATCCCGGCCTAAAAGACTTCCTCGATTCCGAATTTTTCCAAAGTAAAGAATATCCACTCCCGCGCTTTAAATTGCTGGTGCGGACTGGTCCTGATACTGATTCTGCCTCCTTCTTCATCCACCAGCTTGATCATTTGATGGTCACCAAGGTATGACACGCTTAGCAGTTTGCCGCTGAGGTATTGCGCTTCGCTTTTAATGATCTTGGCGTGCTCCGGCCGGAAATGCAACCTGACCTGGTTGAAATATGCCGAAGACCTGGAATCTCTGATAAAGCCGAAGGGCGTATAAAAACCATCCGGGGTAGGGGTGGCCAGAATTTCGTTTCTGGTACCGAAGAAGTTGGCCACATAGGGATTCAGGGGATTTTCATAGAGATTCTTCGGCGTATCAATTTGCTGGAGGTATCCCTTGTGCAATATGGCGATCCGGTCTGCCGTAGACAAAGCATCCCGTGTATCATGGGTTACGAAAATTGCCGTTATTCCTGCATTTTTGATGATCAACCGGATGTCTTCACGCACCTGGTCCTTGAGTACGGCATCCAGGTTGCTGAACGGCTCATCCAGCAGGAGAATTTTGGGGTTCGGGGCGATTGCCCGGGCCAGGGCCACCCTTTGCTGCTGCCCTCCGGAGAGCTGGTGGGGGTAGTTGTGATAATTCTCCGATAGGCCCACCATTTTCAGCGTTTCCCGGGCCAGCTTCCGCGCATCTTCCTGGTTGTGGTGCAGGCCAAACATTACGTTTTCCAGAATTGAAAGATGCGGAAACAGGGCATAATCCTGGAATACCATCCCGACCTGCCGTTTGTCCGCGGGAACCGATTTTTTCCCTTCCACGATCCTGGTTCCAGACAGGGATATAAACCCGCTTTCGGGATGTTCCAGGCCCGCAATCAGCCTCAACAAGGTAGTCTTGCCGGAGCCGCTTTCGCCCACCAGAGCCAATATCTCTCCCTGGAAGACCTCAAAAGAGACTTCTTTTACCGCATATTTGTCGGCTTTCTGGTATTTTTTGTCAACGTTTTGTAGTGCTAAAATCGCCATCGAACTGCCGGATATCCTTAATCTTCCCTGATTCTGATCAGCCTGTTCAGGACGATGATGGGAATAATCCCAGTCAGGATGATAATCACTGCCGCATTGGCAGATTCCGCAACCATTTCATTGGTTGCCATATCAAAAGCTTTTGTGGCCAGGGTCTGAAAATTAAAAGGTCTCAATATCAAAGTTAATGGTAATTCCTTTAATACATCCACGAAGACCAGCAATATGCCGGTAATCAGGCTGGACTTTATCAGGGGCAAGTCTATTTTCAACAGGGTTTTGCCCGTTCCTGTTCCCAATAGCCTGCTGGCTTCATTCACATGCATGCCAATTTTCTGAAAACCCGCATCAATGGGATGGTATCCCACGGCCAAAAACCGCACCACATACGCCATCACCAGGGCAAACAGGGTTCCTGACAGCACCAGCGTCAGACCATCTGCGGAGAGCCATCCCGAGAGCCGCTTGTCCAGGGATAGAAGGGGAATCATGATTCCCACCGCAATTACCGCCCCGGGTATCGCATAGCCTAGCGTGGCGGCTTTCGTAATGTTTTTTACCCACTTGAAAGGACTAAGGCGGACAGCGTACAACAAAATCACCGCGATGAGCGCTATGGCGGCACCCGTACACAGCGCCAGCAAAAAGCTTCGTGATATAAGCAGGAAAAATTCAACGTCAATTACTTTATGATAAGTCAGGGATACCCAGTACAGAATCTGCATCAGGGGTAACAAAAAGCTTATGAAAAATACCAGAAGACATGCTCCGGAGAGGAGGTATTGGGTACCCAACGGCAGGTTGTTTCTTACGATAGGCTTGCTGACGGTATAGGTGGGCACATACCTACGGTTGCCCCTAAGGAAATTTTCAATGAAGAGGACGCCAAACACCACGGCCATCAGGATAGCGGCCAGATAAATTGCCGTGGTCGTGTCACCCAAAGAAAACCAGGCCCTGAATATGCCGGTAGTGAACGTGTTAATCCCGAAATATTTCACCACCCCATAGTCGTTTAACACTTCCATACAGGCCAGGGTAATGCCGCCTACAATGGCAGGTCTGGCCATCGGCAACGCGACTCTTAAAAAGGTTCTAGTGGGATTACTTCCCAGAAGGGCCGAAGCTTCCTGCAGGGTTTTGGACTGTTGCAAAAAGGAAGCCCTCGCGATCAGGAAAATGTACGGAAACAGGGTGATAGAAAAGATAAAAATAGCTCCGGGAAGGTTCATGATGTCGATAAATCCGCCCTGTAAGGTTATTCCCAGGCTGTTTCTCATAAAAGACTGGATCGGGCCGGAATAATCCAAAAGGCCCGTGTAGGTATAGGCCATAATGTATCCCGGAAAGCCCAGGGGCAAAATCAACAGCCATTCAAAATACCGTCTTCCCGGAAAATTATAACTGGATATGGCCCATGCGGAACTTACCCCCAAGACAAAAGTGCAGAAGGCCACCCCCAATAACAGAAGCACGG
>DATGOS010000117.1:0-4146 GCA_035305725.1 Cyclobacteriaceae bacterium | reverse complement strand
TCTACCACGCCAAGGGCTTTGAGTAACTTTGGCAATACAATGCCACCGGTGGAATTGACGCAGTCGATCACCACCTTAAACTTTCGCGCGGCAATGGCCTCCTTGTCCACCAGTTTGAGGTCCAGAACATGCTGAATATGCTTGTCAAAGTAGCTGTTGTCGGTGGTGTATCTGCCCAATTTTTTGGCTTCCGCAAATTTATAGTTTTGCTCTTCTGCCCTTTGGATTATTTCGTGCCCTTCCGCATCGGAAATAAATTCCCCGCGCTGGTTCAACAGCTTCAGGGCATTCCACTGCATGGGATTATGGCTTGCCGTAATAATAACCCCTCCTCCAGCATCTTCCATGGGTACGGCGAGTTCCACCGTAGGTGTAGTACTCAAGCCCAGATCAACGACATCAATGCCAAGGCCTTGTAACGTCGCCGATACCAGCTTTGAAACCATTTCTCCGGATACGCGTGCGTCTCTTCCGATAACTATTTTTGCGTTCTGGGTTTTTTCAAGTACCCACGAACCGTAAGCCGCGCTAAATTTAACGATGTCCAATGGCGTTAAGCCTTCTCCGGTTTTACCTCCGATTGTCCCTCTAATGCCGGAAATCGATTTGATTAATGCCACAAATAATTACTTTTTGTTGAAATTTATAATTAAAGGGAAGAAAGATGTGATAAAATATTATTTAAATTTTGCAAGAACCTTATCGACTTCATTATCGGGGTTACCGCACATCGTGTTGTCATCTATTGTTTTCCCGCAATAGCTGCAGGCCTCTCCGTCTTTGTTAAGGTAGGGATTTTGGGATGCACAGGTGCCCTTAAACTGTCCGTCCTTCAGAAAAATAAGTCGCACGGACATTAAAATAAAGAACAATGCCACAAAACCCAAAGTCAAATATACAGTTGTCATATCAAATTAATTTGTCCAAATTTACGTATTAGTTTCAAAACGTCTACATTTAAATTATAGTTTCCCCCAGCCTATGTTTGAAAAGTCCACTCGGGAGTCCCAACTGAAAGCTTTTGATAAATTATTGACCATCATGGAGGAGCTGCGGGAAAAATGTCCCTGGGACCGCAAACAAACCATTGAAAGTCTACGCCACCTGACCATTGAAGAGACTTTTGAACTGTCGGATGCCATTATCGACGGGGAAATGGCGGAAATCAGAAACGAACTGGGCGACATCCTGCTGCACATCGTTTTTTATGCGAAGATTGGGTCCGAAAAAGAAGCCTTTGACATTACTTCGGTAATTGAAAACCTCTGCGACAAACTCGTGCGCAGGCATCCCCATATCTATGGGGATATCACGGCCGAAGATGAGGAGACCGTAAAGCAAAACTGGGAAAAGATCAAACTGCAGGAAATAGGGAACAAGCAAGTTCTTGGAGGGGTCCCCCGGTCGCTGCCGGCCATGATCAAGGCTATGCGTATCCAGGAAAAAGCCAGCGGCGTGGGATTTGACTGGGAAGAGAAACATCAGGTTTGGGACAAAGTGGAAGAAGAAATGCAGGAGTTTAAAGAGGCTTATGATGCCGAAGCCTTTGACAAAGAAAAAGCAAGCGGTGAATTTGGCGACCTGTTGTTTTCGCTGATCAACTATGCGAGATTTATTGATATCAATCCGGAAGAAGCCCTGGAAAAAACGAATAAAAAATTTATCCGGAGGTTCGAATTTATGGAGCATGCGGCAAAGGAACGGGGCTTGAAGATCGGCGATATGAGTCTGCCGGAATTGGACCGTATTTGGAACCAGGCGAAGCAGAAATAAGGGTGGTTTTTTTTCCACAGCGCTCAGGATGGGCGGAAAAAATAAAATTCGGTTTTTTGGCTTGTCCACCGCCTCCACTTCCTTTGCGGGAGGTTTCCGCCGCTGGAAATAACTTTATCCACAAATTCAGGCTTCAGCAGGATCGGCTTAACGCTTTAATTGTCAGCTTGTTAAGCGCATTTGTAAAATTGCTGTGGATAAATAACGGCAAATGTGGATAAATTCTTCTTGCTTATTTGAAATTGCGAAAGAACGCGATGAGACCACTTTTTAATCTTTGGTCAGCCTGAGCCGGGACAAAATCAGGATTTGGATTTCTACCAAAATTTCTCGATTCCTATAATAAAATTTTGATGAACAATTTGGACGGCGGGTACTTGAAAGGATGGTGGACAACCTCCCGGAAGCCGCAGCCGTATCCGGCCGGATCCGTGTATCAGGAAAATCGGGACCATCCCGGCTATAGGGTCTAGATCCATTTTAATATTTCATCCATATATTCCCGGTTGTTGGAAAGCCTGGGAACCTTGTTTTGGCCTCCGAGTTTCCCTTTTGATTTCATCCATTTTTCAAACAGGCCCTCAGGAGCAAAATGCACCTTCGGTCTTTCAAGGGCCAGGTCTTTGTACCTCTTGGCATCATAATCGGAATTGATCTCACGGAGACAATCATCTAGCTTGTTGATGAACAGTTCCTTATCCGTTGGATTTGACTTGAATTCAATTACCCATTCATGGGCTCCTTTGTTTCCTTCTCCGATGTATACCGGCGCGGCGGTGAAATTTTTAATAGAGGCCTGGGTGGCTTCACAAGCCGCTGCTATGGCCCTTTCGGCATTTTCAACGATTACCTCTTCCCCGAACGCATTGATAAAATGTTTTGTCCTGCCGGAAATCCGGATCCTGTACGGCCGGAGCGATGTAAACTTCACAGTGTCTCCAATCTTATACCGCCACAGGCCCGAATTGGTGGAAATGACCATGGCGTAGTTTCGGTTCAGCTCCGTTTCTTCCAGGGGAATCACCTTTGGATTTTCCTTTGACCATTCCTCCATGGGAATGAACTCATAAAACACCCCATAATCCAGCATCAAAAGCAGTTCATCCGAGTTTTTTTGGTCCTGCATCCCAAAAAAACCCTCCGATGCATTGTAGGTTTCCAGGTAGTGCATTCCAGACGAGGGGATCAGGTCATGGAACAGTTTTTTATAAGGCCCAAAAGCAACAGCCCCATGAACAAACACTTCTAGGTTTGGCCAGACTTCCAGGATGGTTTTTGTTCCCGTGATATCCAATATCCGCTGAAGCAGCACAATGGTCCAGGTGGGGACACCTGCGATGCTGGTCACGTTTTCTTTAATGGTCTCACGGGCCATTTTCTCTATTTTATCTTCCCATTCGCTCATTAACGCCACTTTGAGGCTTGGGGTACGGCCCACCTGCGCCCACACCGGGAGATTTTGGATGATCACCGCGGAAATATCCCCGTATTGGCTTGTTTTGTTGAAGTCAAGCGGATTGATCTGGTGACTCCCTCCGATGGAGAGGCTTTTTCCGGTAAACAAGCGGGTGTCCGGATAGTTATTGACATATATGGAAAGCAGGTCTTTGCCTCCTTTAAAATGACAGCCTTCGAGGGCTTCCCTCGATACAGGGATAAACTTGCTCCGATGGTCCGTGGTCCCTGAGGATTTGGAAAACCAATGGATCGGGGTCGGCCAGATTACATTCTGCCTTCCCTTCATGGTTTCTTCTATGTAGGGTTTCATTTGTTCATAATCATGAACAGGCACCCGGTTGGCAAAATCCCTGTAGGAAACAATATCTGCAAAACCGTATTTTCTTCCGAAATCAGTGTCTCTTGAAGTTCTTACCAGATTAGAAAGTATTTCTTGTTGGACCTCAATGGGGTTTTGCTGAAACTTTTCTATTTGACCGATCCTGTTTTTGAAGAGCCGGGTCATGAAACTATTGATGACATCCATACTAGATCTTTCTCTTCAGCTCAAAATGTTTTCCAAGATATACCTTTCGGACCTGTTCGTCGGAAGCAAGTTCTTCCGCGGTACCCGCTTTTAAAAGTTTTCCCTCAAACATCAGGTATGCCCTATCGGTAATAGACAATGTTTCATTCACGTTGTGGTCGGTGATCAATATGCCGATATTTTTATTTTTAAGCTGGGCGACGATGGTTTGGATTTCTTCCACGGCAATCGGGTCCACGCCGGCGAATGGTTCATCCAGTAGCACAAATTTGGGATCCACCGCCAATGCCCTGGCAATTTCCGTCCTTCTTCTTTCTCCCCCGGAAAGCACCACCCCCAGGTTTTTTCGCACATGGGTCAGGCTAAATTCCTCAAGCAGTCTTTCCATT
>DATGOS010000116.1:0-4684 GCA_035305725.1 Cyclobacteriaceae bacterium | reverse complement strand
TGGACAAAGATAAAATTTTTGCATGGGATTTTGTCCCCAATGAAATTCCTATTCTGCCATTAAAATAAAAGTCTAGTTGATCATTGGCGGGTACTGCCTTATCCGGCGAGGCGGTAGTTGGCAGCAAGCAGGCTCAGGGTTTCGTCCACTTCTTTGGTAATTTGCCATACTCTTTGGGCAACCTCCCCTGTATTGTTGGCTTTTAACTCCTGCTCAAGTTGCTTCGCAAGCTGGGCGGAGGGGATTTTTAGCTGCCCCAACCGGCTCGAAAGCTGGTGGGCAATGTTCCGGATGGTCTGATAGTCTTGCACATCCAGGGCTTTGTTCATGTCTATGAGGTTCTGGACCGTTTCCGAGTAAAAATCAACCACGACCTCTTCCAGCATTTCCTTATCATTCATACAGAACTTTTCCAGGTCACTGAGGTCATATGGCTCTCCTTGGGATCTGACAGGTGTTTCAGGCACAGTGGCTGGGGAAACGTTAACCGGGGGCAATTTCATTGCTTTTGCGATTTGAAGCAGAAGTTCGCTTTCCTTAAACGGTTTTAGTACCAGTCCGTCAAATCCTTCCTCTTCCAGTTTTTCCTTCTCTTTGGCAAAAACATTGGCCGTAATAGCCAGTGCAGGAATAGTTTTATAACCGGGTTTGCTGCGCAGGATTTGAAGGGCCTGATAACCGCTCACTTCCGGCATTTGAAGGTCCATAAGGGCCAGATCAAAATCTCCCTCCTGAAAATTGTCCCTAAAATCCACGCCTCCCTTGTAAGAGGTAACATTTGCACCCTTGCTGGTCAGCAATAGATTGACAAACTTCAGTCCAATGGGATCATCGTCGATCACCAGGATATTTAAGCCTTCTATGGAGTAAGAGTGGCCTTCCATAGCGTTCCGGTCCACATTGGGCTCCGTGGTTTTGGCAGGGATGACCACGTCAATTTTGGTGCCCACACCTTCTTTACTCTCCACTTTGATGGTTCCCTTTTGTAGGTCCACCAATTTCTTGACAATGGCCAAGCCAAGTCCCGTACCGCCAAATTTGCGGGTAATAGAGCCGTCGCCCTGATTGAACTGGGTGAATACTTTTTCTCTCACCTCACGCGACATCCCGAACCCCGAGTCCTCTATGGAAAGGTATAACGCATTGTCCTTAAATTGAACCCTGACGTTGATATGTCCTTTATCGGTAAATTTGAAGGCATTGGTTAAAAGGTTGTTGATAATCTGATTGATCCGAAGTTCATCCCCCAGCAACCATTTTTCTTCCGGAAGGTCCATCTCCCATTGGAAATCAATCTCTTTGTCCATCGACTTAAGCTCAAAAAACTGATGGATGGATTTAAAGAGCTTGTGCGGATTAAAGGGCTCTTTTTCGATGTTGATCTTGCCGGCTTCCAGCTTTGAAAAATCCAGAATATCGTTGACAATGGCAGAAAGTGTGTCGGAGGCGAATCCCACCATTTTGACGTACTCCGTCTGGTTGCTGTTCAATTCGGTCTTGCGGAGGGCGTCGTTGAAACCCTGGATGGCATGAAGAGGGTTTCTGATTTCGTGGCTCATGTTGGCCAGAAAATCCTGCTTGGCTTTTGCCAGATGGTCAGAGCGTTTTTTGGCTTCTTCCAGCCTGTCGCTGTAATCTTCCGCTTTGTTGATCTCCGTGATGATGCTGTAGATAAATCCTAAGGACCCGATTATTCCTATGATGATCAACGCGCCCAAGAGAATGGTCACCCGGACGGTCAGGTCGTAGGCTGATATGTTCTGACTGTCGGACGCCCGCACCGCTTCGTTTTGGAGATGGGTGATGATCCCCTGAATATTTTCTATCAGTGCCCTGTTTTTCTGGTTCAAATCGGACTCCAGGGTCGCCAGCTTTGCCCTGAGCTGTTGTTCCTCATAGTTGATGTTCAGGATGAAGTTTCTGACGGCATACAACATGGAATCGGAAGCGGTGGTGTTATTGTTGACTTTCATGGTGTCGTTTCTGTTCAGATTTACCTGAAGCAGACCGAACAGTTCGCGCATATTGTTCCGCTCTTCATCCGTAAGCACGCTGACGGAAGGGAGATTTTTGGCCTGGACGGGGGCGGTACTTCTCTCTTCGGGCACTACTTTGTTGCTTCCGGGTTTTATCACCCCTTCTGTACTGGCGGGTGATTTGGGTTCATATTGCAACCTTATGCGGCCTAAGCTCTGAAGCCGGTTTAGCTCCTCCTTTCTTTTGATTTTGGTTTCAATATTTCTAAGGGCTTCCTTACTGAAATTCCGGTTGATAAGGTTGTGTTTTACTTCCTCCAAGCCTGTATAGACGCCGATGAGTTCATTCACATCATAGCTGATCGTTTTGATTTTTTCCACTTCCACAGAATCGTTGGCCAGGGATTTAAGGTCTTCGATGCGGTCCTGAATTTTTAGCCTGTAGTCCACAAACTGGGTGGAGTCATTCGACTGGGGGATGATTCCCTTCGTTTTGTCGAGCTGGTAGATGTCCGCCAGCAGCTCATTGAGCTCCATTATTTTTTGGTTGGGTGCGGACAGCGCCCGCACAGTGTCCAAAAGTTTTATGACACTGAAATAGGTAATGGCGCTGACACTTACGGTCAAAAATATGGCCAGGACGAACCCTGCTATTACCTTTCCTCTTGCTTTAAATACCATATAATGCTTGTGTTTACTACCGACCTGTCACAAATCCAAATCAACAACTATACCATCAGTCCGTTGATTGTCAAAGCAAAGCCTCCTGTGTGATTTCTTCAAATAAACAATAGATAATGTAATAAGTCAAGGGAAGCGTGACGATCAGGCCTACCACAAACAACAACGCGCCCAATACGTTCAAGATAATCAATAAGAGGGTCAAAAAGAAAAATTTCCACCATCTGACGTGAATCAGTCTCCTGCTGTACTCCAGGGAGTTCCAAAAATCCAAACCGCCGAATATGGCCATCAACAAAGCAAATAAATAGCCCACCATCAAATACACCCCGGGGACTATAAGAAGCAAAAGCCCGACGGCGGCGATAATCTGCCCCACCACCCAAACCAATATGATGGGAATATAATAAACAAACCCGCCAAAAAAGTCTGAATAGCGCACCTCCTCATTCCGGCTGATTTTGTTTGCCACAAGAAAAAAACCGGAATAAAGCGGTGCCGCCAGAAACACACTGAACAACACGGCCAGGTCGCCCAAATGGATCGCAAACATAAACTGTAGGGACAGGATCAAAATGCCATAGGCCATGGAGACCAAAGCTTTGGATTTGAACATTTCCCACCCGTTTCTGAAGGCTTCTTCTATATCAAAATCGTACCCCTGTTCGATTAACTGATCTAAATTTTGTCTTTTCATAAGGGCACTAGGACCGCGGCAATGTTATGTTCAATATCAAATGCTAACCTGGTAGAGACTTTACCAAATCCCCTCTCTTCGAGCAAAAATATTTATGAGGTGACGGCTGTCAGGATATCGTGTTTGGTGATAATATGAATATGATGCTGCTCATCCCTGACCAGTACCGCTTTTTCCTTGTCTACCATCGACGAAAGCACGTCCAGGGTGCTGCCCAGTGCCACGAATTTCATGGGGTCTTCCATGACATCGCCTACCACTGCGTCTTTCAGATCGGGATCCGTAATTATCCTGCTCAAAAGCTTGTTGTCGGTAATGCTACCCACCACGTCGCCGTTTTCCATTACGGGTATTTGGGAGACGCTTTTGCTGTTCATCAAGGCGATGGCATCTTTGACCTTGTCCTGTTTATGGACCACCACCAGTTCATGGCGCCCTTGCTTGGTGTCGATGATGTCTTTGGCCGTGCCAAATGTTTTGTCCTCCAGAAAGCCATGGTTCCGCATCCAGTCTTCATTGTACACTTTGCCCACGTATCTTGAACCGTGGTCGGGGAGCAGGATGACCATTCTGTCTCCTTCTCTTAGATTTTCCCGTGCGTACTCCAGGGCCCCATGGACGGCGGATCCGGCAGACCAGCCCACAAAGAGACCTTCTTCACGGGACAGCCTTCTGGTCATAATGGCTCCGTCCTTATCGGTCACTTTTATAAAATGGTCTATCACTGAGAAATCAACATTCTTAGGTAAAATGTCCTCTCCGATTCCTTCGGTCAGGTAGGGATAAATCTCATTTTTGTCAAAAATGCCTGTCTCCTTATATTTTTTAAACACAGAGCCGTAGGTATCGATTCCCACGGATATTATTTCCGGATTTTGCTCCTTCAAAAATTTGGCGGCCCCGGATATTGTTCCCCCTGTGCCCACTCCGGCTGCATAATGGGTCACTTTGCCCGCCGTATCCTTCCAGATTTCGGGACCGGTGGTGGCATAATGCGCCTTCCAGTTAGACAAGTTGTCATATTGGTTGGGATAAAAGGAATTGGGGATATCCCGGTTAAGTTTTTTGGCCACAGAATAATAGGACCTGGGATCTTCAGGGGCAACGTTGGTGGGACAGACGATGACCTCCGCGCCCACGGCCTTCAAAATGTCTATCTTTTCCTTGGACTGCTTATCCGCCATGGTAAATATACACTTGTACCCTTTGGCTATGGCGGCCAGGGCCAGACCCATGCCTGTATTTCCACTCGTGCCTTCAATGATTGTTCCTCCCGGTTTTAGCAGTCCATCCGCCTCCGCATCCTCCACCATTTTGATGGCCATGCGGT
>DATGOS010000115.1:0-3809 GCA_035305725.1 Cyclobacteriaceae bacterium | reverse complement strand
TATCGACGCCATGGCGGACGCCATTTATGCCCTGCTTCATTATGATAGCATCTCCAAAATGTGCAGGGACCTGGGCAGTGAAGAACTCAAAAAGATAAAGTGGGAAAATGTAGCTGAAAAAGTTATCGCCCTCTATCGACAAACTTTAAAAGAATAGTTTTATGAGAACCATATGTTTTTATTTCCAGGTCCATCAGCCATTTAGGATAAAACCTTACCGCTTTTTTGACATAGGGGATGACCATCATTATTGGGATGATTATTCCAACAGGAGCATCATGAGAAAGGTAGCCGAAAAATGTTACCTGCCCATGAACGATTTACTCCTTCGCCTGATAGACAGGTATAAAGGAAAGTTTAAGGTGAGTTTCTCTATTTCGGGTACCGCCCTGGATCAGTTTGAAGCTTATGCGCCGGATGTTCTGGAGAGTTTCCAGAGGCTGGTGGCCACCGGCCATGTGGAACTGATGAACGAGACCTATACCCATTCACTCTGCGCCCTGAAGAGTAAAAAGGAATTTTACGACACCGTCAAAGACCACCAGGAGAAAATCAAGGAACTTTTCGGCGGATATACGCCAAAGGTGTTCCGGAATACGGAGCTGATTTATTCTGACAAGATTGGCGAAATGGTGGCAGCACTGGGTTATGAGGGTATGCTGACCGAAGGCGCTAAGCATGTTCTGGGTTGGAAGAGCCCGAATTTTGTCTACGTCAATGCCATTGAGCCCAAACTCAAGGTCCTGCTGAAGAATTTCCGTTTAAGTGATGATATCGCCTTTAGGTTTTCGGAAAAGTCCTGGGAGGGCTGGCCCCTGACCCCGAACAAATTCGTAAACTGGGTGAACCAAATCCCTCAGGAAGATGAGGTCCTCAACCTGTTTATGGATTATGAGACCTTTGGTGAGCACCAGTGGCGGGAAAGCGGCATATTCCAGTTTATGGAGGAGCTGCCGGAAAAGATTTTCAAAAACTCCGGTTTTACTT
This sequence comes from Cyclobacteriaceae bacterium, assembly GCA_035305725.1. Classification (GTDB taxonomy): domain Bacteria; phylum Bacteroidota; class Bacteroidia; order Cytophagales; family Cyclobacteriaceae; genus DATGMS01. The sequence goes on along the minus strand of DATGOS010000115.1, from coordinate 2,822 downwards.
TTTCTACGCCGTCGGAAGTATTGGCAAACGCACATCCGGTAGGGAAGATCCATGTTCCCACCCCCATTTCCTGGGCGGACGAGGAGAGGGACCTTACGGCCTGGTTGGGCAATGACCTGCAGGACGAAGCTTTTGACAAGCTTTATGCGCTGGAGGAAAGGGTAAACCGCTCCGGGGATCCGCTTATTTACCGCGATTGGCAATACCTGCAGACCAGTGACCATTTCTATTATATGTGCACCAAATTCTTTTCAGACGGGGACATCCACACCTATTTCAGCCCCTATGAGAGCCCGTATGATGCCTTTATCAACTACATGAACGCCCTCACTGATTTTATCCTACGGCTGAGAAAGGGAGAAAAGGAGCGTGCCATAAAAGGGGCGGTTTAATAGACGAAAGGCAGCAAATAATCAAAATGCGGATGGTTTTTGTAATTCGCAAAGGAATACCCCGGGAAAATGATGAGGAAAATTGAAGAGTTTCAGCTAGAAGCCAAGGTCAAATCAGTATCCAATGCGTGAAGAGGTTGCCATGTGCAAAGTTTGCAGCGACAAGTCTGTATACTTTGGGGAAGTTGATTTAAACAAATCATCTAAAAGACAATGGATTTATGTTGTTTACTACCTTGATTCAACCTGTTGATATCGCGCAGCAAGGGACGAATTGGTGGTATATTTGTCCAAGAAACGGCCATCTAGCCTTTCATACTGTCAAAAGGTCTTAAGATATCCATAGAAGGAAATGCTTTTGCCTATCAATTTTTGAACGAACAACTTCATCTTGCAAAATCCATGGCGTCGAATGAAATAAATATTTCAAAAATTAACTTTCCCTCAATTTTTAGCGACCGGACTGGTGATGCAAGTGACAGGTTCCCCTAAAATGGGAGGAAATTACATACGCCGTTTGCGATTTTGTATAAAATGAACGCAGGCGGGAATTGGCCCTTGAGGGATTTGGATTGTATGATTTGCTTAAAGTTTTATAGAGATTATAACAATATAACAGCGTCTCTTAATTAAATCTTCAGATATTGCGGGTGCCGAACCAAGCCGGTGCCTTTGGCCTTCACCTCATTCCCAGATAGTTTTTCATCACCGTCTGGAAATAGGACCAGTATGGCAGGTCTGAATGCATTTGACAACCAGATTTTACGGCGATAATTAACATCAGGGCTCCGGGAAAGAAAAATACGGAGTTTCATTCCATTAAAATAAAGTTGCGAATGATTAAGATTAAAGGTTGTTCCTTTCTACTGCTGATCGTCAGCCTGCTTTTAGTGTCCTGCTCGAAAACGCGCCCATCTACAAAAATCCTTTATTTTTCCCCGAATGATCTTGATATTTCTTCCGAAGTGCTGGAAAACACAGCAAATTCAAGGAACTTGGAACTAGTCGTCACAGGGGATGAGCAATATTTGAGCGATGATTCTCTTTCACAAATTAGTGCCGTCATTATTCCTAATTCCTCAATGAACTGGTTAGGTCATCGTTCCATACCCGCTTTAAAACGGTATATGGAAGCCGGGGGAGGTGGTATAGTAATTATTTCTGATGCCTTACCCAAACTACAAGGATGGCCTTGGCTACAGTCCTGGGATGAGGAAGAGGTGGGTTCGCAGTGGACAATGGACCAGGGCAGGTTGACAAAATTAGATAAAAATTATAGCCGGGAAGATCTGGAAAAAGGATTGTCCTATGTAATAGGAGGAAATAATCTTCCCAATTATTCTGAAGCCACAACTTTAAATGTTCCGGACAGCAGCCGCTATACCCGTACCCTATTGGCCCAGGGGCTTGATGAGCCTTTTCAAATGGTCTTGCTTCCCGGCAATGATGTGTTGTTTATTGAGCGCAAGGGTGGGGTAAAGGTTTATGACGATGAAACCAAAGCCCTTAAAACCATCGCAAACTTTGATGTTTTTAGCGGAATTGAAGATGGATTGCTGGGAGTTGCGGCCGATCCGAAATTTTCAGAAAATAATTGGCTATACTTTTATTATTCCGTTGCTGGCGACAAGGAGGTGAACCGATTATCCCGCTTTGAATTAATTGGAGACAGTTTAGCCATGGCATCGGAAAAGATTTTAATGGAAATTCCCATGCAGAGAATTTATTGCTGTCATTCGGCAGGTTATCTTGTCTTTGATACACAAGGGAATCTGTACCTTTCCACTGGAGACAACACGAATGCCGAAGATCCTCTGGTAGAAGGCTACCCTCCTGTTGATGAGCGTCCGGGACACGAATTGGCAGATGACCAAGCCACGGCAGCCAATACCGACAACCTGAAAGGGAAGATATTGCGTATTACTCCCCGGGATGATGGAACTTATACCATTCCCGACGGCAATCTCTTTCCAAAAGACGGGTCCAAAGGTCGGCCAGAGATTTATATAATGGGATCCCGTAATCCTTTTCGCTTCACCGTGGATCAGAAAAACGGCTACGTGTACTGGGGCGATGTCGGTCCCGATACAAAGGTAAAAGGTGAAACTGGTGAATTTCTGAGTTTCGACGAAATCAACCAAGCAAAAGAACCCGGGTTTTACGGGTGGCCATATTTCTTGGGTAATAATCAGGCTTTTCCTCATTATGATTACGCTACCAAGCAGGAAGGGCCAAAAAAGGATCCTGCCAAACCCATCAATGATTCACCAAACAATACCGGTGAACGCATTCTGCCTCCCGCACAAGGGGCGATGATTTGGTATGGCAAGGCAAATTCAAAAGAGTTTCCCTTGGTGGGAAATGGCGGAGCGTCTGCCATGGCAGGCCCCGTCTACTATAGTGACTTATATCCTGACGCGCCATTTAAGC
>DATGOS010000114.1:0-2754 GCA_035305725.1 Cyclobacteriaceae bacterium | reverse complement strand
GTTATAAATAATATGTGGATAATGTTTTAAATCGTATCCCTTCGGCCTGCAACCACTGTTTTTGAATTGAAATTGTGAAGAATTTTGTGGAGACACAAAAGTTCTGAGCAAATGAGATCGAAAACACTACGAGAAGAGATGTTTACCTTGTGCCGGGAGTGGGAAGAGAGCGGCGAGAGTCGAGCGTCTTTTTGCAGGAGGCATCAAATTAACACGAGTAAATTTTCTTATTGGCGCGGCCAATACCTGTCGGAAGGCGGGGGTAAAGAGGGGGAATTTCTGTCCCTAACCCCGGCAATAGATTCCGGCATGGAAATCCGGTACCCCAACGGGGTGGTGTTAAAGGTTCCTGGAAAGACTTCGCTGTCTGAACTCAAAACACTGATCACCCTTTTCTGATGTTCTCCCTTACTTCATCCCATCAGTATTTTCTCTATTCCTTGCCTACTGACATGCGCAAGAGCTTCGACGGGTTGCAGGGCCTGGTGCAAAACAAACTGAGGCGCAACCCGACATCCGGGGAAGTGTTTGTTTTTGTTAACAAACGGCGCAACCGCATCAAGCTGCTGCACTGGGAGGCAGGCGGGTTTGTGCTGTACTACAAGCGATTGGAAAAAGGCACGATTGAACTGCCGGATATGAGAGGTTCAACTGGTTCGCAGGGCTGCCAGATTACCTGGTCCCACCTGGTAATGATCATTGAAGGGATCAGCGTAAAAGACATAAAAAAAAGAGAACGTTTTTTATTAAAAAAACAGGCTTAAAGTAGGCAAAAAGCTTGTTTTATGCTATTTTCGGGCATGCAAACGCAGCCGGTTTCCTCTTATGAAAACACCCTTCTTGTACTCCGTAGGGAGAATGAAGAACTGGCTCAAGTCAACAGTAAACAGCAACAAAAAATCACCTTCCTGGAGCAGGAACTGGCCCAGTTAAAGCGCCTGATCTTTGGATCGAAAAGGGAGCGTTTTGTACCCACAGATACCGGGCAATTGACCTTAGGTCTGGAAGGCGTGGAAACCGTAGAAACACAACCGGAAAAAGAACAGGTCAGCTATACGCGGGAAAAGGCAAAAAAGCAAGGAAAGGCTGTCCGCTTAGAGCTTCCAGCCCACCTACCCCGGCAGATTGAAACCATAGAACCGGAAAACCTTGTCGAAGGAGCCCGCAGGATCGGAGAAGCCGTTACCGAGATACTCGAGTACAATCCGGGCAAGTTGTATGTAAAAAAATACATACGCCCCAAATATGTACAGATGGGCACAGACGGAGAGGGGAAAATAGTCATTGGGGATATGCCTACCCTGCCCATTCCCCAGGGAAATGCAGGACCGGGATTACTGGCCCACCTGCTCATCGGCAAATTTGTAGACCACCTGCCTTTTTACCGGCAGGTACAGCAGTTTAAAAGGGAAGGTGTTAAGATAGCCGAATCTACGATCAACGGTTGGTTTAATGCCAGTTGCCGGCTCCTGGAACCCCTGTATGAAGAATTATGCCGGAAAGTTCAACAGACAAACTATCTTCATGGAGACGAAACACCACTTCCCGTGCAAAGTTCCGAAAAGAAAGGAGCAACCCACACGGGCTACCACTGGGTGTACCGGGCGCCGTTGGAAAAACTGGTATGCTTCGATTACCAAAAGGGCCGGGGCAGAGAGGGGCCTAAAGCGTTTTTGAAAAACTTCAAAGGAACGTTACAGACCGATGGGTATGTGGGATATGAAATATTTGATAGACGACCCGACATTACGATGTTAGCCTGCATGGCGCATGCCCGACGCTATTTTGAGAAGGCATTGAACAATGATGCTGAACGGGCAGGCTATGCGCTCTCCAGGATGCAGGAGTTGTATGCCATAGAGCGAAAGTGCAGGGAAATGGAGTTTACCCACGAGCAACGCTACTATTATCGCAAAAGGAAGGCAAAGCCCATATTGAAAAAGCTGGAAAGTTGGCTGAAAGCCAACCATCCGGAGGGTGCGGGTTATGGAAAAGTATTGTCTGAAAGTGCCACAGGAGTAGCCATTGCCTATACGTTCAAATTATGGCCCCGGTTGAAACGATACATGCAGAATGGCCAATGGGAAATAGACAACAATCCTGTGGAGAACAGCATCCGGCCAGTGGCCATAGGCAGAAAGAATTATTTATTCGCCGGCTCGCACCAGGCAGCCCGATATGCAGCTATGATGTATTCCTTTTTTGGAACCTGCAAAATGAATGATATAGAACCCTTTGAATGGCTTAGGGAAACGCTCGCCAAAATCCCAGATTGCAAGGTCAGTGAATTGGAAAAATTACTGCCCATCAGGTAAGTCTAATCCATCATCCGTAAAAATCTTGACCTAAACCAAAAAAATCAACAGGTAGCGCACGGAAGGGATACAATATATCGGACGCTATAAAGATGTTCCCGAAGCTGCAAGACAGTATTTTCCAAATTGTGAAGATGATCATATTATGCACATTGGATTGCCGATTAGTGATGAGACAATTTTAATGGGGGCTGACATTATTGATGGTGGCAGGAAAGAAAAAAATGCTTACAAATTTTTCTCACTCTATGTCAGTACTGAAAGTATGGAAGAAGCGGATAGGTTATTTAATTCGCTTTCAAAAGACGGAGAGATAAAACTTCCTATCTCCGACCAATTTTGGGGTTCGTATTATGGGATTTGTATCGATAAATTTGGTGTGAATTGGAAAATCAGTTTTGCGCCAGAGAATAATTGAATATAAATAATACGTATATTT
>DATGOS010000113.1:0-5159 GCA_035305725.1 Cyclobacteriaceae bacterium | reverse complement strand
TTCTTTTTTTGTGTCGATAAACACTTTATCGGCCGTAAACAAGTGAAGGTTGTCGGAAAGCTTTAGGGCATAGTCTTCTATCTCCAACTGTAAATCCTCCGCGAAAAAAATCCGGGCGGTGGAATCAGACTCCAGTTCCTGGTCCAGGCGAAAATCTTCCAAAACAAAGCTTATGTTGCCAAAAGAAAGGCTGTCCTGCCTGATCCTGATATTGTTGTCAAGAACCAGGCTTCCCTCGGTGACCTCAAGCTTTTTTACATAAATCGCCTTCAGGTAGTCTTTGGTGAGTTCCTGCAGGGTTGACTTTGAACTCTTGTCCTGATTGGCGACCAAATCCCGGAGCAGGACGGTGGGTTCCGAGATGATCATCTCATCAATATCCACGATGCTTTCGTTGTATATTTTTTTAAGGTTGGCGTTGCCTAACTTCACAAAGGGCACTTCAATTTCAAACAGGGTCATATCGGGGCTCTCCTCTTCCGTCATGGGCATAATCCGGACATTTTCCATGGAGATGCGGTCTTCAAAAGAAGACAGCGATACTTTTTCCCCGGAAATCCAGTGTACACCATCCGCCAGGGCCACCCTCACTTCTGAAACGTCAACAGAGGCGTCCTGGGCGTAGAAAAACTGGTTGCTGCTCCTTTCCTCATCCGGTCCTATATACACCTTGTTCATGTGGAAATTGATCTTCTCTGCTTCGATCCGGTTTTGGTCCGGATCCACAATGCTTCTTTGCAGAAATTCTCCGTTTTCTATGTTGAGGTCATCAATACTGATGGAAGCCAGGATGTTTTCGATCAGGGGGTACAAACCTTCCGAAGGGGCGGTTCCCCCAACCGCAGTCTGGTCAGCAAACATGGAAAAGCTTGGCCTGTCAAGGGTCAGACTGCCGATGTTGACATCTGAGGTGTAGAACATCTGGTTAATATCCGCGTCGCGCAAAGCCAGATTATCCAAATCTATTTCATAATAAATCCCTGATTCCTGCGCAAAATCCGGTTTTATGCTCACTTTTTCAGCCCTGATAAACTGATCCAGGGAGGAAATATTGATTAAAGTGGCATTTACGGTATGGACACTGTCCGCCAGCACCATCTCGAAATTTTGCATATCCAGACTAAATCCTTCCGCATTAAAAGGGGTACTCCACTCCTTTTGCTCATAAAGGCGGATGTTTTTAACATACAGGTTGGTCTTATCGGCGGTGATGGATTTTTGACTGATGAAATTTTCCAGCAACAAGTCCGCATCCTCTATATACAAATTGTCTATGATGATGTTCCTTAAGCCCTGTCCCAGGGACTTTCTAATTTCGATCTCAAGCATTTCGAGGGGGCTGGGGGCGCTTTCATCCTCCAGGTCTTCTACTCCCCGGGACTGGATGCCCGGCCGGACAAAATTCAGACTGCCTATGATTAACCGGTCCTCTTTGAAACTATAGCGCAACCCTCTTAGGCTTATTTGGGGGATAGTAACCGAATAAACGGGCTGATTTTCATTTTCGGGAAGGGAGTCGTTCAGTGGCACCAGGGTAAAACCCTGTAGGTAAAACCCCCTTTCGAAAAGCGATAGGTTAAACCGGTCAAAATCGACGGCATATTTGCCTGCGGACAATTCACCCACTTCCCGCTGCAGGTATTTTCTGAAAAGCAAATCCGATCCAAAATACACCGCAATATGTAAAAACAGCAACGTCAGGAAAAACAGCCCCAAAAAGCGGATGGTCTTCCGATGGCCCGGTTTGAGCTTTTTACTGGTGCCTTTTTTCCTACGCATACAGACAAAATATAGTAAAGTAAAACTAATAAAAGAAAAAAGTAAGTTTTATTTAGATAAAAGTTTGACTACACTAATGAGAAAATAGTACGAAAAGAAAAAGCTCCTGTTACATTCCGGGTATGAAAAACTTTAGTCGTTAAATTTTAAATAATTTTCCCACCTCCTCACCACCTCCTCCATATCTTCCGGCAAGGGAGTCTCAAAATGGACGAATTCCCGCGAAACCGGATGGATAAAACCCAGTGACTGCGCATGAAGCGCCTGCCTTGGCATCAGTTCAAAACAATTTTTGATGAAGGTCTTGTATTTCGAAAATTGCGTGCCTTTCCTGACCTTGTCCCCGCCGTACATGGCGTCGTTAAACAAGGGATGGCCCAGATACTTCATATGGGCCCTGATCTGGTGGGTTCTTCCCGTTTCCAGATTACATTGAAGCAAGGAAACATACCTCAGCCTTTTAAGCACTTGCCAATGGGTCACCGCTCTTTTACCCTGCTCGCCATCTGGAAAGATGTCCATAACTTTTCTGTTTTTGGCATGCCGTCCTATGGGCGCATCAATGGTCCCCTGGTCCTCCGCCGGCTCTCCCCAAACCAAGGCGGTGTACGTTCTCTCGATAGTATGGTCAAAAAACTGCTTGGCGAGGGCTGTCATGGCTTTTTCGCTCTTGGCGATAACCAGAATTCCGCTGGTGTCCTTGTCGATGCGGTGGACCAGACCGGGCCTTCCGCTGCTGCCTGGCAGTTCGGGGAGCTGGTTGAAGTGGTAAGCCAATCCGTTTACCAAAGTGCCGGTCCAGTTGCCGAACCCTGGGTGTACGACCATGCCGGCAGGCTTGTTCACCACCAGCAGCACCTCGTCCTCATAAATGATATCCAGCGGCATTTCTTCAGGGATCAGTTCAAATTCCTGCGGAGGTTCTTCCAGCATCACCGTAATCAGATCTCCCGGCTTCAATTTATAATTGGCCTTGGTCGGTTTGCCGTTGATCTGCACCGTTCCTGCATCTATGGCATTTTGGACCTGGTTTCGGGTGGCACGGGCCAGCTTGTCTGTTAAAAACCGGTCGACCCTTACCGGGGCCTGCCCCTTGTCCACGAGTAGCTTGTAGTGTTCAAACCGGATTACCTCCTCCTCAAAAAGTCCTTCCTCAATATTTCCTCTCATGCCACAAAAATACGGTACTGTACATAAACATTTGGTATTTTTGGGCAAAATAAAACCTTTGACCGCAACCTTACCAATTTTGTACCAGGAGATCCGATGCCCGCTCCTTGAAGAAAAAGCGATATCGCTCACCGTCAAGAGGATGGACCTGGTTCATCCGGAGCTGTCGGGTAACAAATGGTACAAACTAAAATACAACATTCAGGAAGCAAATAAACAAGGTCACCAACAGCTCCTGACGTTTGGAGGGGCATATTCAAACCATATTTATGCCACCGCCGCGGCGGCAAAACTTGCAGGAATCCATGCCATTGGAATGATACGGGGGGAGGAACATTTGCCTTTAAATCCAACGCTTCTATATGCCAGGACCGCCGGCATGCGGCTTGAGTACCTGACCCGGACCGAGTACAGGAAAAAAGATTCTCCGGACTTTCTGGATAAGCTGAAGGAAAAATTTGGCCGCTTTTACCTAATCCCGGAAGGAGGCACCAATGCACTGGCGGTCAGGGGAACCCGCGAGATCCTGGAAGGAAAGGACCTGGATTATGACTTCATCTGCACGAGTGTCGGTACCGGAGGGACTTTTGCGGGACTTGTTTCCACCGCCCATGCCTCCCAAAAAGTCCTGGGATTTTCCGCCTTAAAAGGAGACTTTATACATCAGGACATCGACAGGCTTTTGTACCAACATCAGATTCATCCTTCCTGTGATTATGAAATCGTCGGGAAGTTTCATTTTGGTGGCTATGCGAAATATAACAGTGAACTGATCGACTATATAAAATTATTTAAAGCGGAAACGGGCATTCCACTCGACCCTGTGTATACCGGAAAGATGATGTATGGGATTATGAAACTAATCGAAAGTGGCGAAATCCCCCGCGGATCATCGGTGTTGGTCTTGCATACCGGGGGGCTTCAGGGGATAAAAGGCTTTAATGCCAGGAACAACACAAACCTTCCCCTTACCTAAGCCCTGGAGTCCTTAATGTTTATCCAGCACCTTAATGATTTTCTTCCCACGACTTACAAAAGCCGGTTTTGCGAAAGGAAGTTCATGTGAAATAAGATCTTTAAGTTCATTTTTAATTTCCGGATATACCCCCGCAAGATTGGCCAGCACCTGCATGGAAAAAACCCGCACGGCCACGGGCTGGTTTTTATCCTCCAGCAAACGAAAACAAATGTCCATTAAAGAACCTTCCAGGGGTTTGGGAATAGCCATGTTCTGAAGGATCCTTAAGCTGTTTCGTTTGATCGCATCAGGCGTGTCCGGTTTGTCTAAATACTGCACCAATACAGGCAAACGCTCATCAATCAATTCCGGAGTTTTCCCGGCACAATAGCTTAAGACCCAGGCGGCCCTTTCCCGGATTTTAACCTCCCCGTTCATAAAAATATCGAAGAGGTCCGAAAAACGCTGTGGATCCTTATCAATATAAGCCACCAGACGATCCTTCCCGGCTTTTGAACGGTCACTGCTCAATGCCTGATAAATATCCATTTCCCGCGGCTACTTTCTTATTTTTCCCAAAAAGCGGGGTTTAAAACTGGACTTGTTCTCCGTGACGTCGAGGTCATCATCGCTTATCCTTTTGACGCTTTCTATGGTATAAAAAGCCTTGTCATTGTAAGTTTTAACCTTTTCGACAAACTCCTTCAACAACTCCCGCTTCATGACGGTAAAAAGGAGGTGTACCTTACCATACCTTCCCTCCGCCCCTACGCTTGTAAACCGGTAATTTTTTTCCTTCATGAATTCAATAAGTTCAGGGATCCGCTCCACAGTGATTACCCGCACAAGCACCCTTCCTATAGCGAGTTTTTCTTCTATGACCATCCCGAAAAAAGTACCTGCCGCAAAGCCGGCGGAAAAAGCCACATAAGAGAGGGGGTTGTCGATATTTTGAATGATCTGGCTTATGGCCAAAAGCCAAATCATGGCCTCAAAAAACCCCAGAAGCGGGGCGATGGTTTTTCGGCCATTCATGACAAACATCACCCGGAGGGTATTGATAGAGACATCGCACACCCTCGCCAAAAATATCAGCAAGGGCATGATAAGGTACGAAAAGACCCCCTCGCTTATTCCCATTGATACCAGATATTCCTGCATAGTTTTTCGTTTGTCCAAAGTTAACAAGCTTTCGGAACAAGGGCTAATATGCTTTAGACTTTTAAATCGCGTCCTACCTTGGTCCCCAAAA
>DATGOS010000112.1:0-3237 GCA_035305725.1 Cyclobacteriaceae bacterium | reverse complement strand
TAGCTAACGGGGGAGCCGGGATTGGTAGGTTCATTGGGACCCAGCAGCCGGTAATTGCCTTCCTGGTCCTCGGCCATGAGTATCATTCCCTCTGAAAGCATGCCCATCATCTTTCTGGGGGCAAGATTAAGCAGCATGGTTACCTGTCTTCCCTCCAACGCTTCGGGTGAAAAATGCGCTGAAATGCCACTCAACACCGTCTTGGTACCAAATCCGGTGTCCACGGTCAGTTTCAGCAGTTTCTTGGACTTTGGCACTGCACTCGCCTCAAGGACTGTCACCACCCGGATATCCATCTTTTCAAAATCCTCGTAGGAAATCAACGGTTTTGGGGCCGGCAGTGTGGTTTCGACCTGTTGGTTACCCTTTTTCGTGCGCAACAACTTGTTGACCTGGGCTTCCACCACCTCATCTTCGATCTTTTCGAACAACAGCGAAGCCTGCCCGAGCCGGTGTCCTCCTTTAAGCAGTTCTGCACTGCCGGCCTGCTCCCAGGAAAACGCGCCGACCTGAATCATTTTCTCCAATTTAATGGCCGTAAAAGGAAGAAAAGGCGCAGAAACAATTCCTAAATTATAGGCAATGTTTAACGCCACGTTGAGGATTGTGCCGGTTTTGGCTTTATCTGACTTGATCACCTTCCAAGGTTCGGTATCTGCCAGGTACTTGTTGCCCAAACGCGCAAAATCCATGACCAACGCCAACGCTTCCCTGAACCTGAATCTTTCTATGGAGGCAGCAATTTTGGAAGGAAAATCCTCCATCGCCGCCATCACCTCCCGGTCATAATTACTGAGCTCACCCCGCTCGGGTACCACACCCTCAAAAAATTTATGGGTTAGCACCATGGCACGGTTAATAAAATTGCCATAGATTCCAACCAGTTCGGAATTGTTTCTGGCCTGAAAGTCCTTCCAGGTAAAGTCATTGTCTTTTGTCTCGGGAGCATTGGCAGTGAGTACATACCGCAACACATCCTGCTTGCCCGGGAATTCGTCCAGATACTCATGGAGCCACACCGCCCAGTTGCGGGAGGTCGAGATTTTATCCCCCTCAAGGTTCAAAAATTCATTGGCCGGGACATTGTCCGGTAATATAAAACCACCCAGCGTCTTTAGGATGGCCGGAAAGATGATGCAGTGGAAGACGATGTTGTCCTTGCCTATAAAGTGTACCAGTTTGGTGCCTTCATCCTTCCAGTAGGGCTCCCAGTCTATCCCTTTTTGCCGCGCCCATTCTTTGGTGGAAGATATATATCCGATAGGGGCATCAAACCAGACATAAAGCACCTTCCCTTTGGCATCTTCCAGGGGAACGGGTATGCCCCAGTCCATATCCCTGGTCATGGACCTGGAGTGCAGCCCGTCCCCTGCTTCCAACCAGGAACGGCACTGGCCCAACACGTTGTTTTTCCAGTCATCCTTGTGGTCCTCCAATATCCATTTCTTCAAAAAGTCCGTGTACCGGGCCAAATCCAAAAACCAGTGCTTGGTTTCCTTCAGCACCGGCACATTACCGCTAAGCTTGGACTTGGGGTTGATCAGCTCGTTTGGACTTAAGGAAGTCCCGCATTTTTCACACTGGTCCCCGTAGGCCCGATCATATCCGCAATTGGGACAGGTCCCTTCTATGTATCGGTCCGCCAGAAACTGTTTGGCTTCCTCGTCGTAGTACTGCTCCGTAATCTGCTCGTCAAACTCTCCTTTTTCATAAAGGTCCAAAAACAACTGCGAACTGGTTTCATGGTGGACCTTGGACGTGGTTCTTGAATAATGGTCAAAGCTGATTCCAAATTCCCTGAAAGACTCCTTCATCATTTCATGATAGTGGTCAACGACCTGTTGGGGCGTAATTCCGTCGTTTTTTGCCTTGATGGTGATGGCTACGCCATGTTCATCCGAACCACAGATATAGGCTACATCCCTTCCCTGTGACCGCAGGTACCGAACGTAAATGTCGGATGGAATATAACAGCCAGCCAGGTGCCCGATATGTAAAGGACCGTTGGCATAGGGTAAGGCGGAGGTAACCGTATAACGTTTGAATTCTTTCTCAATCATAGGGCGCAAAGATAGGGAAAATTGATGTTTGACGGTAAAGAACAGAAGTAAGGCTTTAAAAAACTTTTGTATTTTGCATGAAAAATTGGATTGTATGCTATGGGGTTCATAAGTAGGGAGGGCAGGAAACTGAATTTTGCCGAGATCCGGGGAGGACAGTGGGAGGAGACCGATCCCTATTATCGTGAAAGCCTGCTGTTTTGCAAAGACTGGCTGGAAGGTGCGGCGAACTTTTCTTTACAAACTTCCGGCTCTACGGGGGTTCCCGAAACCATTCACGTAACACGGGAGCAGATGGTCGCCAGTGCCAGGGCCACTGCTGATTTTTTTGGCATCAACGGCTCCATCAATATGCGCTGCTGCCTCAATACGCAGATGATCGCCGGCAAAATGATGCTGGTCCGCGCCATGGAATGGAACAGCTGCCTTTATCTGGTCAAGCCCTCCTCCAACCCTTTTTTGGATGTAGACGAGACCAATGCCACGGACTTTGCCGCCCTGGTGCCTTACCAGCTTGAGGTGTCGCTGGCAGATCCGAAAAGCCGTGATTTGCTGCACCGCGTGAAGCACCTAATTATTGGAGGTGCGCCCCTGTCCCCTGTTTTACGGAAAAAGGTGAAAAGCTTGCCCGGTAATCTCTTTCAAACCTACGGCATGACCGAAACCGTCTCGCACATCGCGCTGGCTGACCTAAAAGCGCCCGGAGCCTTGGTTTACCGGACACTGCCGGACGTGGAAATCCGCCTGTCTCCGGACAACTGCCTGGAAATAAAGGCCCCGATGTCCAACAACGCCTGGCTCAGCACCCGGGATATCGTGAAGCTTGTCTCACCTAACGGTTTTGTCTGGAAAGGCCGGGCGGATTTTACCATCAATTCCGGGGGCGTAAAAGTTCAGCCCGAAGCGGTGGAAGAAATCATTGGCGGAACGGTGGGTGGATATTTTCCCAACAAAAGGTTCATCGTCGGAAGCCGGCCGGACCTGTCCCTGGGAGAAAAGGTGGTCCTGGTTGTTGAACAGGCAAACGCCCCCGGATCCGGGATTCAGGGACTGCTTTCGAATTTGAAAACAATGCTCCCCCCATACCATGAACCCAAGGAAGTACTGTTTTTGGAAGCCTTTGCAGAAACAGGCTCAGGCAAGATCAACAGGCGGGAAACCCTACGGCAACTGTCTG
>DATGOS010000111.1:0-5922 GCA_035305725.1 Cyclobacteriaceae bacterium | reverse complement strand
GAAAATCCGCACGTTCCGCTTCCTTGAAATATGCCTGGCTTTTTAGCCGGTGGGTATGCAGACCGGTGATATTCCAGGTTATACCCACGCCGACAAGCACATTGTTCGTAGGATTGTTAAAGCCGTCTTTCCAGGCCTCAGACGCGGTTCCCTCGGGGTTTATGGCAGTGCCCCGGAAGGCATAGCCTCCCAAAAATCGCAAGGACGGTAGCCGGGACTTCGTCTGTACCTGTCCCATCAGCGAATAGTAACGGGCCTGTTGATCCAAAACGTCCAGCACGGGGTGCGACCTGGCCATTGCTTTTTTGCCGAAGGAAAGGGATGCCGTTGGACGGATAAGCCGGTTGGGGGAAATGTTTAAATCTACTGACTCTCCACTAAAAAGTTCCTGGAGATAAATTGATGCGGCCTGTTCCAATCCCTGCCATTTGTCGTGTTCTCCTTTTGCCTGGACATAGGCGGATGAAGCAAGCAGGCTATCCGCGGCAGGTTTTAGACCCGCCGCCGAAAGCCCGGCGGTGACCTTGCGGATTTCATTAAGGCGTTGGGCATTCTCCTTCGCCCAGTTAAGCTTTGCGAGGTTATACAAAAGATTTATATAACGTTCCGACAAAGTCTTTTTGAGGCTGATCAGGTAAGCATCTTTATCGCTGACGGATTGGTGAAACAGGGCATTAGCCGCCTTATTTTCCTTATGACGCCTTCCGAATGAAAACAGCTCCCAGGTTACGGTGGCAGAACCAAAGCTGTTGGAAACCATGGTGCTGGCATTCCCGGCATCTGTAGCGCCGCTTACGTTGAAGAATCCCGCCTGTGGAAAAAAAGCCCCGGCGCTTCCTTCGTAAGTTCCATAAGAATTTTGTGCCTGTGCGTTTATTTGTGGGAGCATATTACTTTTCGCAGCCCGTTCGCGGAATTCCGCGGCATCAATGGCCGTCGTGCGTGCCCCGACACCCGGGTAATTCGCCTCGACTTTTGGCCATAGATTTCCCAAAGTATGCGTCTTTGGCTGCTGTGCGTATATTGGAAATACAGCAGTCATGGATAGCCACGCCACTGCGGCTACCATAATTTTATTGATCATGTTATTTTAGCTTTTTGGATAGGTCATAGAAATGACCAGGAATACAATAGAATTACGGCCTGTTGAAAGACAGGATTGAAAGGAGAAAAAATTTAGCTAGAATGGTAAAGGATAAGCTTCCGGTAAAGGAGAAAGAGCGGTAAATTTAGACGGATTTTAAAGTTACCAAATAGGGGATGAGACGGTTCCTTTTGGGGCGCAATGGCCAGCGGCAAAAGGAAAGCTGCCGCCAGGAATAGAGCGGGAAGGATGTTTGTGCCAAGCGGCTTGGGAGATTTTTGTGTCACCTGGTTCTCCGATGACACAGGTCTCCGAAGTACTTCCAAAGGGAGCAAGAATATGATTCATTTATCCTTGCCACCCGCCTCCGTAGTATACAAATAAATAGGTTAAAAGGTTTCGATCAAATGATATCTGTCCAGGCTGGGACCCTGGAGGTTTTGTGTTTACTAGTCCGGGAAGGGCAGAAGGGCGACTGTTAGTACATTAACTGTCTTTCGTGTCTTGGATATAAATTTTAAATACCGAACCTTCTCCCACTTTACTTTCCAGTTCGATCTTTCCTCCGGAATCATCGATGATCTTTTTGACGATGCCCAGTCCCACACCGGTACCCTCCACGTCAAAATGGGCTCTTTTGTACATATGAAAGATCCTCTCCTGGTCTTTAGGCTCTATGCCACGCCCGTTGTCCCGTACATGTAGCACAACATTCCCTTTATCGCCGCGCTCTGTCCAGAGGGATATCACGGGTTTCCGTTGCGGGTGCCGGTATTTAATAGCGTTCGAGATAAGGTTTTGAAGTACGCTTTTTAGGTTTTTTTGTGAAAAGTTAACCGTTGGGGCCCCCGAAAAATCAGCACTCACTTCAGCCTCCGAGGTTTTTATTTCCTCTTCGAGAAAAAACAGAACATCTTCGAAGGATTTCTGAAACGCTGCATAAGCGGCTTTTCCTTTTCCCTCTTCCTGTATCCTTCCGATGGCCGACAATTCTCCTATTTTGTTTTTCAGCCTTTCGACCGAAGCCCGGAGCAGGGGAATCAGTAACTTAACTTCCGCCGGATCATGATACACTTCACCCAGGGTGGTCAGTAAGCCCTCGATATTGCTTACCGGGGAGCTGAGGTCATGGGAGGCCGTGTAAATAAAGGTCTCATTGTCCTTGATGGCTTTTTCCTGTAGTTGGTTTTTTTCCTGTAACTTCTGGCCCAGTAATTTTTCCTTATTGATGTCCGTGATAATCTTTGCGAGATACTCCTGTCCGTTTTCATCTTTTGCGTAAATGCATTCCATATGCACCCAAATGGGCGAACCGTCATGCCGATTGAGATATCGCTCATCATGTCTAGAACCCGATGACATTGTTTCTTTTATCATCCGGTCCGGAAGATCTTTGTCCAGATCATTTTGGGAATACAACAGCGCAATGTTTTTTCCGATGACGGATTCCCGCGTAAAGCCAAATGTCTTTTGAAAGCCGTCATTGATGTCTTGGATAATCCCATCCGGATCAAAAACTACGATGGAAGTAAATGAAGCGTGCTTCAAAACCGTATTGAAAACCACAGGGCTCGTTAAGGGCATGACCGATACGATTTGGGTTTAAACATATAATTTAACATTACCGGAAGATGATTATACAAGTATTATTCCCGCAAAATGAATTATTTTTTCTGAAAAAGCGTAAGCACCCATTTAACAATTAAAAGCCGTTCGTTGTAGAGGAGAAATGCCATGAGTGGGCCGTTTTTCCCATAAGGTCTGGTATTTCTCTGAATATTCAGCCAGGATCAGCCCGCTTCATTCCTCTTCCCTCCGTAAACTTCTGTCTTTTACCCGCAAAATCCTACCCAGCATGTGGAAATTATCCACAAGATATCCGGGAGGACAAACAGTTCACGGAAACTCAAAGGCCCCGGATATTGCTCCGCTTCGCCGGGCTTCTTCGGGTTTATGGCCTGATTCTTGGTTTATAATTCCTGAAAAATTAGAAACTCACTTTAAATAACAAAACCATGGCAGACAATCTCAGATTAAAAGGAAACTGGAACGAACTGAAAGGTAAATTAAAACAACAGTATGCGGATCTTACGGATGATGATTTGACCTATGCGGAAGGTAAGGAAGACGAACTGTTGGGAAAACTCCAGAAAAAGACAGGGAAAACCAGGGACGAACTGAGGAAACAACTCTTCGATTAGTCCTGGTAAAATGATAGAAAGCCGGCTTAGTCCGGCTTTTTTCATTATAAAGCAAGATCCGGGTGGTAGGTCAGGCTGAACTTTTATAATTTTGGTCCACAAGGAAAAAAAGAGAATGAAGGATCAGGACCAAATCAACTATGACCGCATCGCCAGTGCCATTGCGTATATTACAACGAACTTCAAGAGACAGCCGGATTTGGAGGAAATGGCCGCGGCCGTAAATATGAGTACTTTTCATTTTCAAAAGCTATTTACGGACTGGGCCGGCACCAGTCCAAAGAAGTTTCTCCAATACATCAGCCTGGCTCATGCCAAAAGCCTTATAAGAGAACAACAGGTGTCCTTGTTTGACGCGGCTTATCATACAGGCCTTTCCGGCACGGGGCGCCTGCACGATTTGTTTATAAAAATCGAAGGCATGACGCCTGCGGAATATAAAAACGGCGGCAGGTGCCTGTGCATTAAATTTGATTTTTTAACCAGCAGGTTTGGGAAACTGTTGATGGCATCCACGGAGAAAGGACTTTGCCATCTGGCCTTCGCGGAGGATGAATCTTTTGCCGTAGAAGTTCTGAAGAGGCAGTTTCCGGAAGCGGCCTTTCAGCACGCGCCTGATCCGCTGCACGAAAGGGCTATGCTTGCATTTAACCGTGAGAGGAACGAACTTTCTGAAATAAAACTGCACCTTAAAGGAACACCTTTCCAGTTAAAGGTGTGGGAAGCTCTGCTAAGGATCCCCATGGGCAGACTGAGTACCTATGGGAAAATAGCTGCTCAAATCGGACAGGACCATGCATCCAGAGCGGTAGGCACCGCTATTGGAAGTAATCCCATTGCTTACCTGATACCTTGCCACAGGGTTATCCAGTCCACAGGCGCAATAGGAGGCTACATGTGGGGCAACATCAGGAAAATGGCCATGATTGGCTGGGAAGGTGCTGCTTTGGATGCTGATTTTAACAAACATAACCCCTAAAGGATCGTCATAGGGGCCGGGTTTCACTCCGTTTTATTGGTAACAGCTTCCACGTTTATTCCATGGATTCTGGCCATGGTAAGGCCGTAGCATTTTGCCCTTGTTTCTTCCGAAACGTTATTGGCGTCCAGAACTTTGTTAAAGCGCCGGAAATTTTCCACCAAAGCATCCGGTGATTCATCAGAAGCGAAAACGATCTTTTCAAATGCCGGCACAAGATCGTCCGGCATGTGTGGCGTCTTCTTTCCTACATAATCGGTCCACCACAGATACTCCTTCCAAATGCCGGGATCGTTTTCTTTTTTGATCAGGGATGACCCGGAAAGGTCGAAATAGAGGTTTTTGTTTCGGCGTGCTGCTTCTCCCGCCTCAGCGTACCAGGGATTGCCAAAATGCGCTCCCACGATGATCAGGTCGGGATGGTTAGCCGCAATGCTGGCCAGGTATCCCGGCCTAAGCCTCGCCATCATCCCATTGCTCAAATTCCCGGTATGCGGTGCCAGCGGCATGCCCAATTCCTCGGCAAGGGCCCATAGGGGATCATATTTCGGATCATCATAGTTCCATTCATTTCTGGCAAAAAATTCTCCCAATCCCTTAAATCCCATCGCATGTACCGTTTTTACGTCATCAAGGATGGTGGGGCTGTCAATATCTATCATGGCATAGGGAATAATCCGGTCCGGGTTGGCCTTTGCAAAATTTATCCCCCTTTCCAGGTCGTCCATGCGGATCATCAGACAGGCCATGGCATTGTGCTCGGCATACACTTCCAAAAACGATTTTTCCCATTCATCATTCGGCCTATAATGTACATGGGCATCAATAATAAAAGGCGGGGTGTCGTAATTGGCTTCCGGTTGATCCTCCTGTCCGGGTGCTGCCGTGGTTCCACCGGTATCGGAGGGCCTTTGCGTACATCCAAAAATAAGGGCTGCCGCTAGAAGAGGGAAAAGTAAGGGGTTTTTCATTTTGTTTTATTTCGTTATTAATCGTTCCGGATAATGGCGTAGGGACGGGCAATACTCAATACTCTATACTCTATACTCAGTACTCAGTACCTGGTACCCCATACCAATAATAATGTCTAGCGCTGGGATTTACAAGATTATCAAAACTTAATCTGCAATTATCCGCCTTATCTGCGTAATCAGCGTTCCGTCTATTTGTCAATGCGATATTCTTCCCGGATACGTCCCTGCCACCTCTCCGCATCCCAGCATGGCATCGCCAAAATAGGGGTTGCGGATCGTCTCACTTTCACTGAGCCAAAAAGCTCCCTGGTTGTTAAAGGCCATAGGGCATAAGTGTTTATACACCTTCTTTGAAAGACCGTACGATTCTGTGGCTGTGATGACAGCGTCGGAAAGCGTTTTGAAGTGGAGGCGCACGGCTTCTAGTGTCTCCGCGGTTGGCATTATGTCTAACGCTCTTTCCATCTCCTGGCTCAGGGTTGTCCAGTCTTGCAATAGCTTTTCGGTCAGTTCCTGGCGCTCTACCTGGACAAGCGCGGCTTTTACCCGGGTTGCTGCCGCTATGGCCTTGTCTTTATCGCTCTCCACCAGGGCGTTTTTTAATTCAAAATACGCTTCTGCGACGGCCGTGATCTGCTCCCGGAAAATTTCCGGCACCTCATAGCCCATGGACTCCGGCCTGGT
>DATGOS010000110.1:0-12269 GCA_035305725.1 Cyclobacteriaceae bacterium | reverse complement strand
CAGGCGCTGTCTGAAACCGATTACCTGCTCTTTATATTCCGCTGCTAGTTTTTTTATTTTATCAATTAACATTTTCCTGAATTTGTTCTGCTTCCGGCTCCGCGCTTTCCTTTTGAAACCTGTCCTGGATTATTCTTGCAGCCGGAAACTGGCTGTTTACTTTCTCGTACAGCGGAAGGGCTTCTATCCGGTTGATGTACCTTCCGACCTTTACCAGATACCTGGGTTGTTGGTATTGCATTTCCGCTTTAATGTCAGGGAAATGGGAGTACAGGTCGTTCCTGGTCTTGAAGGCAAGATCCCTGTCAACGCCGCTGTACACCAATATGGTAAACCCGCTGAAATATGGTTCTTCACTTTTTGTTCTGGCAAAATGGGCCAGTGCTTCCTCCAGGTCCTTGTCCACCGCATTGCCCGACGCCAGGTCGGAACTTGATCCATAATCTATCCGGGTTTCTATTTCCGGAATTTCGGGGAAAACGATTCTGCTGGTGGAAAGGTCTTCATGGTAATCATCAAAGGCGCCGGTGGCCTCACCGGACTTTGTGATGTTGATAATTCCGCAGCCAGCCGAAAACAACAGTGCCAATATGGCTACACAGCCTTTCTTTATCATCCTTTTCTGCTTAGTTTTCTATCACAACGCATTTCGCGGCAGCTATATCCTCTTCCACGCTCTTGTACTTGACGTCCTTCTTCACATTGCCGTCCGTATATCTTACCGATACCCGGTCGTTCCTGCCGTAGGTCTTCTCTGACTTTCTCGGTGCCACGACCTGGGCAGGTGCCCTTCGCTGTGCTACAGCAGGGCGGTTCCCTCCACCCAACGAGCTTCCCACTTCTTCTTTCGATGCGTGTACCTTCGGCTCCTGGGATCTTTGTGCCTGCGCCGCTTTTACCTGCTCCGGATCCTGTCGCGGAAGTTCTGATTTTGCCAGAAATGAAATGATGTCTTCATTAAGCTTTCCGATAAAGCGCTTGAACATCTCAAAAGCTTCAAACTTATAGATCAACAACGGATCCTTTTGTTCATACACCGCGTTTTGTACGGACTGTTTCAGATCGTCCATATCCCGCAGATGCTCCTTCCAGTTTTGGTCTATTATGGCCAGGGTGACGGTCTTCTCAACAGCCCGTATCAGTTCCCTACCCTCATTGGCCAGCGTAGACTCTAAATTGATCACCACGCCGATCTGTTTCAGGCCATCTGTGACGGGGACCATAATTTCCTTAATGGTGGCGCCGCGATTGGCATGCACATCCTTCAGGATGGGCATGGCTCTTTCGAGCATAGCCTGGTTCTTGGCCACGTAATTTTTATACGCCGCATTAAACAAATTACGGCTCAGTGCCGCGGAATCCTGTGTTTTAAGGTCTTCCTTATCCAATTTATAATCGATGCCCAGAGAACTGTAAATGTTCATGCGGGAGTTTTCCAGATCTTCCGTGGACTTGGCCATCTCAATAAGATCAGCCGCCACGTCATACATGATGTTGAGGATGTCCAGTTCCAGCCTTTCCCCCATCAGGGCGTTCCTGCGCCTTCTATAGACCACTTCCCGTTGGGAGTTCATGACATCATCATACTCCAGCAATCTTTTTCGTACACCAAAGTTGTTTTCCTCCACTTTTCTTTGGGCTCTTTCTATGGACTTGGTAATCATAGAATGCTGGATCACCTCTCCTTCCTCCAGCCCCATCCTGTCCATGAGCTTGGCTATTCGCTCTGATCCGAACAGGCGCATCAGGCTATCTTCCAGGGAAACAAAAAACTGTGAGGATCCCGGATCGCCCTGCCGTCCGGAACGTCCCCTTAGCTGGCGGTCGACCCTTCGGGATTCATGTCGCTCCGTACCCACGATGGCAAGCCCGCCGGATGCCCTGGACTCTGGTGTCAGCTTAATGTCTGTTCCCCGACCCGCCATGTTGGTCGCGATGGTAACCGTCGCCGGCTTCCCCGCCTCCGCCACCACGTCCGCCTCTTTCGCATGGTGCTTGGCGTTCAAAACCTGATGTTTGATTTTTCGCAGGGTAAGCATTCTGCTGAGCAACTCGGAAATTTCCACAGAGGTGGTGCCAACAAGAACCGGCCGACCCGCGTCCGTAAGCTCATTGATCTCATCGACCACGGCATTAAATTTCTCCCTGACCGTCTTGTATACCTTATCCTGCCTGTCGTCCCTTTGAATGGGTTTGTTGGTGGGAATGACGACTACGTCCAGTTTGTAGATTTGCCAAAACTCACCTGCTTCGGTTTCGGCAGTACCCGTCATGCCCGCAAGCTTGTGGTACATCCTGAAGTAGTTTTGTAAGGTGACCGTGGCATAGGTTTGGGTAGCGTCCTCGACCTTTACATTCTCCTTGGCTTCAATGGCCTGGTGCAAACCGTCGGAGTATCTTCGGCCTTCCATCACCCGGCCGGTTTGTTCATCCACGATTTTAACCTTTTGGTCGACCAGAATATACTCTGTATCCCGCTCAAACATGCAGTAGGCCTTCAATAGTTGGTTTACCGTATGGATCCTCTGGGCTTTTACCCCGTAATCCTTGATCAGTTCTTCCCTGCGTATCAGCTTTTCTTTTTCATCCAGATCCGGGTTTTTTTCCATTTCCGCAATTTCCACCCCGATATCAGGAAGGATAAAGAAATTCGAGTCTTCATTTTTCTTGGTGATGACTTCGATGCCGTTGTCAGTCAGGTCCACGGAGTTGGATTTCTCGTCGATGGTAAACAGCAAGGGCTCATCGGCTTCGGGCATCATCCGTTTATTGTCCTGGAGGTAATGATTCTCAGTTTTCTGAAGAATTACCCGGATGCCTGGTTCTGAAAGGTATTTTATCAGCGGCTTGTATTTGGGCATTCCCCTGAACGCCCTGAACAAGGCCAGGCCACCTTCTTTATTATTGTCCTCCTTGATCAGCCTTTTGGCATCGGCCAGATATCCCTGTACAAGTTTTCTTTGTTCCTCGACCAGGGTGGCTACCCTGGGCTTCATCTCATAAAATTCATGTTCGTCCCCTCTTGGTATGGGGCCTGATATGATCAGCGGTGTCCGGGCATCGTCAATCAGCACGGAGTCCACTTCATCGATCATGGCAAAGTGGTGTTTGCCCTGGACCAGATCCGCGGCGTTTCTCGCCATGTTGTCGCGCAAGTAATCGAAGCCAAACTCGTTGTTGGTTCCATACACGATATCGGAGGCATAAGCTTTTTTTCTGCCGGGCGAGTTAGGCGGGTATTTGTCAATACAGTCCACGGTGAGCCCGTGGAACTCAAAGATCGGGGCGTTCCATTCGGAATCCCGTTTTGCCAGGTAGTCATTGACGGTGACGATATGCACGCCTCTTCCCGAGAGTGCGTTTAGATAGGCAGGTAGGGTCGATACCAGGGTCTTTCCTTCACCGGTGGCCATTTCCGCGATATTGCCCCGGTGCAGCACTACGCCTCCCAGGAGCTGCACATCGTAATGCACCATGTCCCAGGTCACGTCCAAACCGGCGGCGTTCCATTTGTTGTACCAAACAGCCTCATCGCCCTCAATGACCACATTTGGCTTTACCGCGGCCAGTTCCTGGTCCCTTTCATTGGCTTTTACCCTTAATGTTTTATTTTCCTTAAACCTTCTCGCGGTCTCTTTCACCACTGCAAACGCCCGGGGAAGCACTTTCTCCAACGCCCCTTCGAGTGCTTCATTCCTGTCTTTCTCTATCTTGTCAATTTGGGTGAACAAAGCATCTTTGGCGTGTACCTGCTCGGGAGGCAGGCGGTCTATCTCTTCCTTCAGTTGCGCAATCTGGTCATCAAAAGGCTTTACATCGGCGTTGACAATTGCGCGAATTTCGGCAGTCTGTCCCCGCAGCTCCTCATTGCTTAAGTCATTAAGCTTATTGTATTCCTCATTGATCTGCCCTACGACCGGACTCAGCGTTTTTATATCACGTTCAGACTTGGTGCCAAATACCTTACCAAGTCCTTTTATTAGAAAATCCAGCATAATACCTCTATGAAATTAAGATCCTAAAATTACTTCCTTTTTGGGACAATTTATAATGATTCCCAGTGAGATTTGACACGGGTACCGGCACAAAAGGTTTTGAAAACCGATGCCAGGCCTGCGGTTTTGTAGCTTTATCCCACCTGGATGGTGCCGCTAAAAACCTGTTCAGCGGGCCCAATCAAAAAAATATCCTCAAAACCTCCTCCCGGATTGATCTTAAATTTTACTTCCAAATTGCCACCGGGAGTTTGAATTTTTACCCGGTCCAGGCCTTTTAGATGGCCCACCACCAAGGCGCAGGCAGTCACTCCGGTGCCGCAGGAAAGTGTCTCATCCTCCACGCCCCGTTCATAAGTCCTAACGTAAATCTCATTTTCTGAAATCTGGCTGACAAAATTCACGTTGGTGCCCTTGGGCTGATAATCCTCGTTGTACCTGATTCTCGCGCCTGTCCCGACGACCGGATACGATTTTACATCCTCCACAAACCGGACGTGATGGGGGGAGCCTGTGTCTACAAAATAATCCTCCCCTGCCCTTGTCACTTCTTGCACCGGAGCCATTCCCAACACCACCCGGCCATCTTCATACGAAGCTTCGTGAGGGCCGTCGTAGGCAATAAAACGACACCGGCCGGAAAACATTCCCAGAAAGGTAGAGAAAGCCACGGCACACCTGGCGCCGTTTCCACACATGCTTTGGCTGCCGTCCGCATTGAAATATATCATTTCAAAATCATACCCCGTCTTTTCTCGGATGAGGATAAGGCCGTCGGCACCAATGCCAAACTTCCTGTCACACATTCTTTTTATTAATTCCAGATCGGTAGGATCAAACCGTTGGGCACGGTCGTCCAGCATGACGAAGTCATTTCCCGTACCCTGATACTTGTAAAATTCAAATTCCATATATAGATAACCCATCCCTTGGGGTCAATAATTCATTCCAGACCATGGTGGGGCAAAAATAAGCATCTTGTTTATTTGATGTGCGATTTGAATCGCAAAGACAATGGATCCTATTCCCCCTCTATAACAATGGAAGCGTAGGAGACCGAGATTGCTCCAAAATATCCCAAAGCCCCGTTGCTCCAGTTGCTAAGAGGGTTTGCCGGAGCTACGCCACCGACGCCCATCAGTTCCACCAGAGTCCTGTAATAATCAAAGGTCGTCCGGTCCACCTGATGAAGCTCCACATCCACCTTGTCCCCTGCTTTAAGGGTATGGGGGAATTCGAAATCCATCACCTTGCCGTTGAAAAACTTGTCATTGATGAGCCAAAAGTTGTCATCCCTGACACGGTTATCGTCCCTTTCAAAATAATAAACTTCGCCGTTGACAAAAATCCTGAGCCTGTAGTAATTCGTCTCCTCTATTGGGTCAGCAAAATACGCGGTGAGATAATAGCCTTCATCGATAAATAGCGTCTCTTCTTCAAAGGTATATTCCAATGACTGGATGGGAATGACGGTTGGGGGAAGTGAACTGGAAGCTTGATAGGTTTCGCCATTGTAACTGACCTCCATAGTATAGCTTCTACCGTTTTGTCCCTGAATATCCCGAACGGAATAAATCCCCTCGTCCACCTCTACCACGGTTGCCGTAGCTCCCTGATCATCCTTTACGCTGATCGTGGCACCCGATACAGGTGGAAACTCATTCAGCTCACCATAATCCACAGACTGGTTGATCTTTACGGTGTAAGGTCCCTGGTCTGTAGTGACCGTGCCTTCTATGACCATTCTGGGCTCATTTTCCCCCAAATCCAGATCAATTACTTCTTCACAGGAAACCAAAGCCATACAGCCCAAAAGCCTAAGAACAGGTTTTATCTTTAACTTCATGCTATTTGAATTTGAAATTGTAGGTAATGGAGGGCAGGATATTGAACAGCGACAATTTTACGACCTCCGTTCTGCTCGGATCTTCCGCAACTTCCCTGAAATTTATGCTATAGGCGTTCTTTCGCGCATAAGCATTGTATACCGAAAAGTTGATATCGGAGGAGAAATTATTCGTCTCCTTCAGTTGCAGGGTGGCTCCCAGGTCCAGCCGGTGGTAATCCGGATACCTGTTGGCGTTCCTTTTGTCATACAGGTTGATGACCTTTCCCTCAACCTCATATTTTCCTATGGGAAATGTGACTGCATTGCCGGTATAATAAACAAAAGAAGCCGAAAGGGTCCATTTAGAATTTAACTGGTATATGCCCACGACCGCCAGGTCATGCCTTCTGTCCTGATTGGCGGGGTAAACCCGGCCCTGGTCCACGCCGGCAAATTTCCTTTCCGTTTTGGACCAGGTATAGCTGATCCAGCCGGTGAGGTCACCGCTGTTTTTCTTTAGAAAAAACTCCGCGCCATAGGACCAACCCTTGCCAAAAAGCAACTGGGACTCCACGTTTTCATTATACACAAGTTCTGCTCCGGTCTTGTAGTCTATCTGGTTTTGCATGTCTTTGTAGTACAGTTCCACCGAGCTTTCAAAGGTGTTGTTTTGAAAATTCCTGTAGTACCCCGCGGCATATTGATCTACAAATTGAGGTTTTACATTATTGCTGCTGGGAATCCATAAGTCGATCGGGGTCCCGGAGTTGGAATTGGACAGCAAATGCAGGTACTGCCTGTTTCTGCCAAAGGAAGCTTTTACCGAGCTTTCATCGTTCAGGACATGGGTCAGCCCGATCCGCGGCTCCAGCCCCCCGTAGGTTTGGACCACCTCCCCGGAGCCATACCTTTCGATATTGGTGACCTCCCCGTTTTCATTGTAAGTGAATATATCCCCGGGACCCACCTGTGCAAAATAGGAATAGCGAAGACCATAGTTGGCCAAAAACCGTCTGGAAAGCTCCAGATCATGGGAGGCATATAAAGCTCCTTCCCAGGCAGCTTTTTTCTGTAGCTCCGAAGCATTGACATCTGCAAACTGGTCGGTGGTGATGGCCCCAGGCATAAAGCTGTGCCGGATCAGGTTGGCACCGAATTTCAACGTGTTTCTGGGATTGATAAAATAATCGAAGTCTTCTTTGATACTGAAATCGCGGATGGCCGAAGTTATCCTAAAGCCGTTGTTTTCCCCTTCGTCTCCTCCGATATCTACCTCATAATTGTAGTCGCTAAAGAGCACGGTGGAATTTAAAAACAACTTGTCATTAAATAAGTGGTTCCATCGCAGGGTCGCGGTGGTATTGCCCCAGTCAAACCCAAAGACATCCGCAAAGCCAAACTTGTCCCTCCCAAAATAGCCGGATAGATAAATCCGGTTGTTGGGGTTCAACTGGTAATTGGCTTTGGCATTCAGGTCATAGAAATAAAGGATGGAGTTGGACAGGTCTTCATTGTTAGACAACTTCAGGAACACGTCCGCATATGTTCTTCTCCCCGAAACAATAAAGGAGCTTTTGTCTTTTTCAATTGGGCCTTCCAGTGCCAACCGGGACGAAATAAGTCCTATGCCCCCTGATGCGTTGAACTTCTTCGAATTGCCGTCTTTCATCCTGATGTCCAAAACCGAGGAAGCCCGGCCGCCGTATTCCGCCGGAATATGGCCTTTATAGATGGACAGGTCTTTGATGGCGTCTGAATTGAAGACGGAAAAAAAACCAAGTAGGTGGGAGGCGTTGTACACGGGGGCCTCATCCAGCATTATCAGGTTTTGGTCGGCACTTCCCCCCCGAACAAAGAAACCCCCGCCTCCTTCGGATGATTTAATTCCCGGAAAGAACTGTAAGGTTTTGATGATGTCTTTTTCCCCGAAAACCACGGGTACCACTTCGATTTCCCTCACATCCAGCTTATTGACCCCGATGGAAGTCGACCTCACGTTGGCATCGGGACGGTCACTGGTTACCACCACTTCCTCGAGGTTGCTGGACTGGGACATAAGCTCGATGTTAAGTCTTAGGTTTTCGTCAAGAAGAATGGGTTCGGTGACAGACTCATATCCGACAAAGCTGATGACCAGGTTGTATTGACCTTTGGGCAGGGTCAGGGAAAAAAAGCCATATTCGTTCGTGACACCCCCGGTATTCAATTCCTGTACCAACACCGTGGCACCGATCAACTCCTCTCCGTTATCCCCGTCCCTGACATTACCACTGACGGTGAAACGTTCCTGGGCCACCGATAAAAACGGAATTCCCCACATAGCAGCCATGAGGCAATACAACTTTATGTACATCATTTAAAAGGATTAGGATCAAGAAGTATAAGCAAACGCGACGTTTTTCACATGAGTAGTAACATGGCTGGGATTTTTTTAAGCCATGAACAATCAACAGGTGTCTTCACAAACAAAGGCTTTCCATGTCCTCACGGCAGCCCATGGCCTTCCGTAAAACAACATTGTATCTAATACGCATTCCTTATTGAAATGATACAGTTTATCCAGAATTTATTTTGGTGAAGGATGGAAGATGCAGATGCCCGTGGAGAATCTCGGGCTGGAAGTGAATTGCAGGTAGCGACCGCCGCCAGAATACGCGGCAATTGCCTTAATTCTTCGCCTGCCGAGTGAAATTTTTGATGGTTTTTGTTTTTACACAGCCTCATGAGTGCCTGGACGCATGGCTTTTAGAAGCTTTATTCCACCGTGACTGATTTGGCGAGGTTTCTTGGCTGGTCGACATTACATCCCCGCATTACCGCGATATGATAGGAGAGTTGCTGCAGGGGGATGACGGACAGCAGTGGCACCAGAGCCTCATGGGTCCTCGGTATTTCGATGGTATAATCCGCGACTTTTTTAACCTGTATATCCCCTTCGCTAACCACGGCGATGATCCTGCCCTTTCTGGCCTTTACTTCCTGAATATTGCTAACGATTTTGTCGTAGGAGCTGTCCTGGGTGGCAATAAAAACAACCGGCATCTCTTCGTCAATCAATGCAATGGGGCCATGCTTCATTTCCGCTGCGGGATAACCCTCCGCATGTATGTAGGAGATTTCCTTTAATTTCAGTGCTCCCTCCAGGGCGACCGGGAAATTGTACCCCCGTCCGAGATAAATGAAGTTTTTGGCATCCTTAAATTCAAAAGCAATTTCCTCCACCTGTCTGTTTAAGCGCAGCGTCTTTTCCACTTTGGCGGGGATGCCCTCCAGCTCCTTCAATAAATCCATGTATTTGGACTCGGTTAAAGTGCCCCGCTGATAACCCAGCATCAATGCCATCATGGTGAGCACGGAAATCTGGGCGGTAAAGGCTTTGGTGGACGCAACCCCTATCTCAGGTCCGGCATGGGTATAGGAACCGGCGTGTGTGGCCCGGGCGATGGAAGAACCCACGACATTACAGACACCAAAAATCGTGGCTCCCTTTGATTTGGCCAGCTCTATGGCGGCCAGGGTATCCGCCGTTTCCCCGGACTGGGAAATGGCGATTACAAAATCCCCAGGCTTGATCACGGGATTTCTGTACCTGAACTCTGAGGCGTATTCTACCTCCAGCGGCACGCGGGCAAATTCCTCAAAGAGGTATTCAGCCACCAATCCTGCGTGCCAGGAAGTGCCACAGGCGATGATGATAATCCTGTCCACGTTTTGAAATTGATGACGGTAGTCCCGCAAGCCGCCAAGAATCAGCCGTCCGGCGCGGGCATCCAGCCGGCCGCGCATACAGTCGGCGATTGACCGCGCCTGTTCGTTGATTTCCTTCAGCATGAAATGATCATAGCCTCCCCTTTCGATCGCTTCCAACTGCATCTCCAGCATGTTGATGTACGGATTGGTTTCGACGTTCTCAATGGTCTTAATATGAAGTTTGTCCTTTTTGATCAGGGCAATCTCATAATCGTCCAGATAGATCACCTGCTTGGTATACTCCACGATCGGCGTGGCGTCAGAAGCCAAAAAATAACCGTCTTCCGCTACACCTATGACCAAAGGGGAACCCTTTCTGGCTGCGATCAACGTTTCCGGTTCCTCTTTGTTGATGAGTACGATGGCATAAGCCCCCACGATTTTGTGCAAGGCCAGGCGCACCGCCTCCTCCAGGCTACATGCGTTGTTTTTGTAAATATCTTCAATGAAATTAACAAATACCTCCGAGTCTGTTTCACTCTTAAAGGTGTAGCCCTTATTGATCAGGTCGGTCTTCAGTACCTCATAGTTTTCGATGATGCCGTTGTGCACCATCGCAAAGGTTTCGTTGGAGGAGTAATGGGGATGTGCGTTTGCGTCATTCGGTTCACCATGGGTGGCCCAACGGGTGTGTCCGATGCCGATGGTGGAAAGCAGGTCCGGAAGGTCTTGGAGCGATTCCTCAAGCTTGGATACCTTTCCTTTCTTTTTGTAAATGCTTAAGCCTTTTTCGTTTAACAGGGCGATCCCGGCGCTGTCATAACCTCTGTACTCAAGTCTTTTTAAGCCCTTGATGATAATGGGTAGGGCTTCCTGCTGCCCCACGTAAGCCACAATACCGCACATATAAAAATCCGAAAGTGAAAAATGAGTTACTTTACCTTGGAATAATAAATCTTAAGCTTAACAGTACGTTTATCCACGATGTACTCCCTCAAAGATTGCTTAAACTCATCTCCGGAGCCGGTGGTAGCGGTCGGATACAAAATCAGATCAGTTCTTGGAAGGCCCGCACGATAAACCGCATTAATATACGAAGTAATTTGCTGATTGTAAGTAAATTTCTCTTTATTAAAAATTAAAGTGGTCGGATTGTCTACCGCCGGGACAATATTTCCGTCCGCATCTCTGCCCTGGATCTGTGGTTGCCTTTCCCCCTGCACGGAAATATCCCTTCCGTCCGACCGCTTCATGATTTTGTTGTTGTTTTCATCCACAAAATACATGATAAGGTTTTGGATGGGCTGCCTGGTGTCGGCAAAATTCTCCAAAGGACCCATTTCCAGGGTAAATTGATTGAAGGTGATATTTTCCAGGGTATCCAGAAAATCGGAGATAGGATCGGTGTCAAGCATTACCGCCAACCCTACACCGGCCTTGCTCCCGATCAGGTTGCCGGGGAGCTCGTAGGCCGTATTTGTCTCTGTGATCGTTTCGGTGGGAGTGCCAGACCGGTCACTTTCTACCTGGTTGAAATAACGGGACTGAATGGTATTGATGGGATAAACGGTGGACACCGTGTCGCCTTCATAATGATAGTAAAGGGAGATACCCGTGCCGCTGCCCGGTGCAATGGCAGCCGTGGTTTGTTGTTCGGGATTTCCCCGGATGGCGATACCGGGAAAATAGTCCCTAAATGCGAAGATGTCACTAAACACCGGATCATCGGCTTTCAGCTTTTCGAAAAAGTCGAGCGCCAGCGTTTCGTCAAGGACCATGCTCACCGGGTTGAGGGTGTCCGCGTCCAGCAAAAAGGAACCCGAAGCAATCGTCTGCTCCGAAAAGGGTATTTCGCTGAAGTTGTAGTAGGCGGTGTCCAGGATGGGCTCCAGCAGCCGGTGGACCGAAAAAGTTTTTTCTTCACCAAAATTCAGTCCTTCAAGATTTACTATGTTCAGGTGGAATTTTGCAGAGTCAAAGATCGCTTTATCCGTAGGCGGCGTGCCGGCGGGGTTGAAGGACAGGCGGCTGTAGGCCGTGGAGCTGGTTTTGCCAAAGAAGGGACTGATGTCTCCCCCCACTACGAGTAAGCCTTGCCGGGTGGTGTTGAAGGAGTCCATCAATACCATAGAAGCAGAAAGGGGTATTTCTGTATAGAAAACCCCTATCTGATTATTATCCGGATCCAGTATGAATTCTGACGGCTCGGAACAGGCACTGAAAAAAAACAGGACAACCGCAATGGCTGCAGCGCCTTTAGCCGGCAAGTTCTGTATAAATGTTGTAGTAACTTTCAAAAAGCTGTTCGTCTTCTTCGCTGTTAATTTCACACTGTTTATCTTTAGAGCACTCCTTTATTAATTTGATCAGACTGTCAGAAACGTCCTTTCCCTGAATGACAACATCGGCGTATTCCATTCCCAGCTTCAGAAAACCCTCATAGTCTTTGGATTTGAGCGGGGCGAGGATTTTGTCGTCAATATCCACCATCTTGACCTTTTCAAACAAATCGTCGCCAAATTTATGATTAAATCCGTTGTTGTAAATAGCAAACACGGATTTTGTGTCTTTAAATAGCGGCTCGTTTTTATACGTAGTTTTCAGGTACATGGGAATCAGGCTGGTCATCCAGTCGTTACAATGTACCACATCGGGTGCCCACCCGAGTTTTTTGACGGTTTCTATCACCCCTTTACAGAAGAAAATGGCACGTTCGTCATTGTCTTCGTAAAACTTTTCCTGTTTGTCAAAGAAAA
>DATGOS010000109.1:0-4408 GCA_035305725.1 Cyclobacteriaceae bacterium | reverse complement strand
CGGTTTCCCAGGATCTTGGATGAGGAGCGGGAAAGGGCCATAGAAGGGACCATCCGGTATTCCATGCTTTCCCTGGGCTGGAATTCGATTTTCAGAAATGATACTGTTAAAATCGAGGTGCAGATCCAGGACAGGGCTTTAAATAAAAGCAATATCGTAGCCTCCCCCGATTTTACCCTTTCACAGATCAGCAGATAAAAACCCGATACGCAAGCACCGGGTAGATACCGGCCGTTGACTGGCGGACCTCCACTAATAGATGGGAGGAAAGCTTTTTGGATCTGCCTCACCCATCATGGCATACACCGCCTCGACCACATCATCCACGTTGGGTTTGGAAAAATAATCCCCATCAGAAGAGTAAGCGGGCCGATGAGCCTGCGCTGCGATGGTGACAGGCGCGGAATCCAGATAGGCATATACGCCCTGCCCCTCAACCACCTGCTGCATCATATATGCCGAGGCACCGCCCGGCACATCCTCATCCGCGAAAATGACCCGGTTGGTCTTTTTGACAGATTCCGCAATGAGGTGCTGGGTATCGAAAGGAAGTAGTGTCTGTACGTCAATGACCTCTACGGAAATACCGAGTTCCTCCAACTGGGCCGCCGCTTTCGTGACAATCCTGCACATGGCCCCGTAAGTAACCACGGTAACATCAGTTCCAGTCCGGATGATTTCAGGAACCCCAAGGGGCACCGTAAATTCACCTATATTATCCGGCATTTTTTCTTTTAACCGATACCCGTTCAGGTTTTCAATCAAAAGCGCCGGCTCATCCGATTTCATCAGGGCATTGTACATGCCGGCCGCCTGGGTCATATTTCTGGGCACACATACCAACATTCCCCTCAAACTCCCTAGAATCATTCCCATAGGCGAACCCGAATGCCATACCCCTTCAAGCCTGTGGCCCCGCGTCCTTACAATCAAAGGGGCTTTTTGTCCGCCTTTGGTCCGGTAATGAAGGCTAGCCAGATCGTCGGATAAGGTCTGAAGCGCATACAACAAGTAATCCAGGTACTGGATTTCCGCAATGGGTCTTAAGCCTCTCAACGCAGTGCCGATCCCTTGGCCGACGATGGTACATTCCCTGATCCCGGTGTCCGTCACGCGCAACTCTCCATATTTGTCCTGCAGGCCGGCAAATCCCTGGTTGACATCACCTATTTTTCCTACATCCTCTCCGATGGCGAAAACCCTTGGATCATTCTCCAACATGTGGTCAAAACAGGCTTGCAGGATCTCCCTACCGTCCACCATATGTCCTTCCTTACTGTATTTTGCAGGTATTTCCTTTACCAGTGAAGAACTGTACCGGGATTGGCTGTATAAATGGCTGTTGTATCTGTCCGCATTGATTTTTTGCTGCTCCTCATACCATGATTTGAGATTGGCTGAAATCTCTTCCTTATCAAATCTCATCAATAGAAGCGCTTTTCTTACCGAACTGATGACATCTTTTCGGACGGGATTGATGGATCGGTTCAGTTCTTCAGCGAGCTGAATCAGGTTGGCGCCCTGGATGCTGTTTAGGGACGCTTCGTGGATCAAAGCCAGGGCCTCATTCAGGTCCTTTCTTATATCCTCCGAAAACGCTTTCCAAGCCATGTCCTTGGCTTCTTTTACTTCCTGCCTGCAGCGCTCATCGATTTCATCAAGTTCGGCCTCTGCGGCAATCCCGTTGTCCAGGATATAGTGCCTAAACCTCAGGATACAGTCATGCGCCGCCTCCCATTCCAACCGTTCTTTGGATTTGTACCTTTCGTGGGATCCGGAAGTGGAGTGGCCCTGTGGCTGGGTCATTTCCAACACATGGATGAGCACGGGTACATGTTCCTCCCTGGCGATGGTTGCTGCCTTTTTATAGGTCTCCATCAGGGCCTCGTAGTCCCACCCCTTTACACGGAAGATTTCATACCCCGGCTTGCCTTCCTCTCTCCGAAATCCTTTGAGCACTTCGGAAATACTTCCTTTGGTCGTATGATAACTGTTTGGCACGGAAATACCGTATTCATCATCCCAGACCGACACGATCATAGGGACCTGCAATACGCCCGCCGCGTTGATGGTTTCGTAAAACATCCCTTCCGCGGTAGCCGCGTTTCCTATTGTGCCCCAGGCCACCTCATTCCCTTTCCGGCTGAAGTTCCCAAATTCGTGCAGGGCTTCATTTTCCTTGTACAGTTTGGAGGCGTAGGCCAGCCCCAACAATTTGGGCATCTGGGCAGCCGTAGGGGAAATGTCCGCGGTTGAATTTTTTATGTTAAGCAAATTCTTCCAGGTGCCTTCCTCATCCAGCGACCTCGTGGCAAAATGACTGTTCATCAGCCTTCCGCCGGAGGCGGGCTCAAAGGCAATATCCGTATGGGCATACAATTGAGCAAAGAATCCCCGTACAGAAAGCTCCCCAATGGCAAACATAAAAGTCTGGTCCCGGTAGTATCCTGACCTAAAATCCCCGTTGCGAAAATACCTGGCCATGGCCAGTTGTGCCAGTTCCTTGCCGTCTCCAAACACACCGAACTTGGCCTTGCCCATGAACACCTCTTTTCTTCCCATCAAGGAGATCTGCCTGCTTTTTTGTGCGAGTATATAATCCGCTAATACCTGGCTTCTATCAGTTGATTGACCTTGTCCTTTGTTGGATAGTATGGCCCCTTTTTCCATTGATACACATTTAGGTGGGTTCTCCTCCTGTTTCGATTGGTTGGTCCTCCAAAATTACTCAAAATTCATACCTTTATCAAACCGGCCCAACGCTTACTTATTTCCAATTATCCGGAAATAGTTATGTTAAGATTTTTATTTCATTAATATTCAACATAAACCATAACCCAACTATTTAAATAAAAACATATTTTGTTTATTGCGGATCATTCCACGAATAACCATGTTGGGACAGAACAGGAATTGTCTTTTCAATTCAATTTCATTTAAGTTGTTACCGCAAAAGATAAGGAAAAAAAACAAACTACAAAAACTGTCTGGCGGGATTAAACCCCGGTTCCGCCATACTTTTTGATATCCTTTTTATTCATAAAAAACAGGCAAGCAACACTTTCCAAAAAACAGCGATATGAAAATCGGTATTCCCAAAGAAATAAAAAATAACGAAAATAGGGTCGGACTAACCCCTTCAGGAGCAAAAGAGCTAGTAAAAAGAGGGCATGAGGTGTATGTCCAGGCTACCGCTGGGGAAGGAAGCGATTTTGCCGATGATCTTTATCTGGATGCCGGAGCAAAAATCCTTCCCTCATTGGAAGAAATCTATAGGCAATCATCGATGATCATCAAGGTTAAAGAACCCATAGCCGCGGAATACCCCCTCATTCAAAAGGGCCAGTTGGTTTTCACCTACTTCCACTTTGCCTCCAACGAACCCTTAACGCGGGCCATGATGGACAGTGGTGCCATATGCCTGGCTTATGAAACGGTCGAAAAAGCCGACAAAAGCCTGCCCCTATTGATACCGATGTCGGAAGTGGCCGGCAGAATGGCGGTTCAGAAAGGAGCGAATTACCTGGAGAAACCTTTGGGGGGCAGGGGCATACTTTTGGGCGGGGTGCCCGGAGTCCTTCCCGCCAAAGTAATTGTTCTTGGAGGCGGCATCGTCGGAACCCAGGCAGCTTACATGGCCGCGGGGTTGGGCGCGGATGTCACCATCCTGGACATATCCTTGGAAAAGATGCGGTACCTGGCGGAAATTATGCCTTCCAACGTAAACACCATGATGTCCAATGAACTAAACATCCGTAGGGTAATCAAAGATGCGGACCTCATCATTGGCGCAATCCTGGTCACCGGCGCAAAGGCGCCGCACCTGATCACCAGAGATATGCTACAAGACATGAAGTCCGGCACCGTACTGGTGGATGTAGCCGTGGACCAGGGAGGATGTATCGAAACCTGCAAACCCACCACCCACCAGGAACCAACCTATATCATTGACGGTGTCATCCATTATTGTGTGGCCAATATGCCCGGGGCGGTGCCTTTTACCTCTACCCTGGCCCTCACCAATGCCACCCTGCCCTATGCCATTCAACTGGCCGACAAAGGCTGGAAAAAAGCCACCCAGGAAAACCCTGAACTGAAAGGGGGATTGAATATCGTCAACGGATCCATTGTGTACAAGGCGGTAGCCGAAACTTTTAATCTTTCCTATGTCCCTGTAGACGATTGCTTTTGATAATATTGCCCAGTGGTTGCGTCGAAGCAAAACTTTTACTTATATTGACGATCATTCCTAAAATCACCATTGCCTTGAAATCAACACTAAAAATTCTAGCCATTCTTTGTGTTTTGGTGCTTTCTTTTGAAGCACAGTCCCAATCCAGAAGCCTGTTTAACGGACAGAATCTGGACGGTTGGCACATGGACGTGCCCGAGCTGGACCAGAATCCGG
>DATGOS010000108.1:0-3025 GCA_035305725.1 Cyclobacteriaceae bacterium | reverse complement strand
GGGGCTGCCGGTTTCTCTGCTCCACGATGCCTACAAAGGTGAGGCTCCTACGGATCCAGGCGCTATCGGCCGCAGGGGCACAATCTTTAAGCAACAGAGGAGAAGCATTTGAACACCAAGTGGAGAATGATGATTACCTTTAGTCGGAAATGAACCGGGAGCCTGGGGCAGTCCCGTAGGGACGAAATCTTTGTAGGAGAGGACAACGACGGGAACCGAAGCCCTGTAGGGGCGACACCACGCCACCTGGATGATCATGAATGAAGCATCCTGTATGGAAGGAATAAATGTGCCACCCCTCCGGGGCTGCCGGTGCATCTTTTCCGTGGTTGCTACAAAGGTGAGGCTCCTACGGATCCAGGCGCTATCGGCCGCATGGGGGAATCTTACAGGAACAGACGGGGAAGCATTTTGAACAACCAAGTGCAGATTGATGATTACCTTCGTCGGGGATGAACCGGGAGCATGGGGACAGTCCCGTAGGGACGAAACCTTTGTAGAAAGCGAAAACAACGCGAATTGTAGCTCTGTAGGGGCGATACAGGGGACATCGAATATGATGAATGATGCATCCTCCATTGAAGGAGTAAATGTGCCACCCCTCCGGGGCTGCCGGTTTCTCTGCGCCACGATTCCTACAAAGGTAAGGCTCCTACGGAGCCAGGCGCTATCGGCCGCAGGGGCACAATCTTTCAGCAACAGAGGAGAAGCATCTTGAACCACCAGGTACAGACTGATAATTACTTTCGTCTGGGATGAACCGGGAGCATAGGGCAGTCCCGTAGGCACGAAATCTTTGTAGGAGAGGACAACGACGGGAACCGAAGCCCTGTAGGGGCGACACCACGCCACCTGGATTATTAGGAATACTTAATCGCCCCGAAAGGTCAACTGCAGACCCTGGAGAAAATTTCTCAAAATCTGATCACCGCAGGGACGGTATTGGCGCTGGTCCGGCTTCCTGAAAAAAGCACTGAGCTCGTGTTTGCTGATTTCCCTTCCTACTTTACCCAGGATTTTTAAGATGTCTTCATCCCGTAGGTTCAGCGCGATTTTGAGCTTCCGGAATACAATGTTGTTGTTCAGTTGCTGTTCGGGAGCCGGTACTTCGCCTTTTTCCCCTCTTCTGTGCACGATCAGTCCGTTGAGGTACCTGGCCAGGCTTTCATCATTGATGTTCTTGAATTCCGGATCGGTATCTTTCTTCAGCCAGTCACTCACCTCCGCGCGGGTTACCGACATTCCACCCAAACCAAAAATTTCGATCATGGTGGTATCATTGAAATCAAAGGTATACCTTAAGCTTTTCAGGATGTCATTGTTGTCCATATGGGTTGTATTTCGGCTGGCGCAGGGCAAATTTATACCCTTTAACTTAAACGCCTTAATCTACTTCAAAAAAGTTCTTGATCCCGCACATCTGTTCGCTAAGTTCCCAGAGCCGCCTGGCATCGTCCTGGTTATTGGCGTTTTTTGAAGCGGGTTTTGGTTTGCATTTGTCCCAGTATTTTCCACTCAAATTTTTAACCTCTTCCGAAGATGCCAGATACACCGCGGTGGCCGCTCCTTTTTCCGGGGATACGGCGGTGAGCCGCCTGAGCTTCCACATCAGCCCGTGAAAGGATACCGTGTGCTTTAAGCCAATGTCTGTCTTGACCAGCCCTGGCTGCACGGCATTGATAGAAACCGGAAGCCCAGCCTTTCTGCGTTCAAATTCAAACGTAAACAGCACCTGCGCCAGCTTCGACTGGGCGTAGGCTCGCAGGCCGTGGTAATTGCCGGAAAGGTTGACATCCTGAAAATGTATTTTGCCGTGAAAATGGGAATCCGAACTGATGTTGATTACTCTGGCATCCCGGGAATTTTTTAAGGCAGGGAGCAAAAGATGGGTCAGCAAGAAAGGGGAAA
This sequence comes from Cyclobacteriaceae bacterium, assembly GCA_035305725.1. Classification (GTDB taxonomy): domain Bacteria; phylum Bacteroidota; class Bacteroidia; order Cytophagales; family Cyclobacteriaceae; genus DATGMS01. The sequence continues at coordinate 1,117 of DATGOS010000108.1, read as the reverse complement.
GATAATTAATGGCCCATTGCCGCTCTAGACCGTCTTCGGTGAGCGCAAAGTCCGAAAACCAGCTTCCCGCGTTATGGATCAGCACGTCCAGGGTGTCGTACCGGGCAAGAACGGTTTGTGAGAGGTCCCTGACCTGTTTTTGCGAGGACAAATCAGCGACGGCAAAGTCTGTTTTCGCATCCGGGATCAATCTTTCTATTTCACCAATGGCCTTTTTTGCCTTTTCTTCCGAGCGGCACACAAAAATGCACCTCGCCCCTTGGGCACAAAGTTCTTTTGCGGTTTCAAACCCGATACCCGAGTTTGCCCCGGTGACCAGGCATATTTTCTCTTTTATCATAAGGCCAATATAAAACGGATCGGTTTAACTTCGATCGAAAAGTTACAACATTTGAAACATATGGCCTAACCCATGGATATTCACTTTTGCTAATTTTAGAAGCTTTATTCCTGTCTCGTGGGTAAAGCACAAAAAATCCGAAGTTCCCGTTTTTTGTCGTTCTCCGAAAATATGATCGATCGGTTTCACAAAAATCCTACAGTTATGAAATCAACAATGATATTGGCTTTTCTTATTCTGATGATAATAAAACCGGCATTTTCCCAATCCGGTATTCAGGGGAGGGTTTATGATGTGGATTCCAACGGTATTGCTTTTGCAAATGTGTTGCTGCTGAATAAGGAAGACAGTCTGCTGATCAGGGGAGCGGTCACGGATGAAAACGGAAATTTTCATATCGCTGACCTAAGTACGGGAACGTATAGCATTGAGTCTACCATGATCGGGTATTCAAAAACTGTTTTGCCTACGGTGAATTTAACCAATCCCGGAGACCTGGTTTTAGGGCCAATCATTTTACTGGAGGATGCAAATGAACTGGAGGAAGTGCTTGTTAAAGCAACCAAGCCGCTTTATGAAGTGGAAATTGGTAAAATGGTGATCAATGTTCAAAGCAGCATTACTTCTGCCGGCTTATCCGCCATTGATGTCCTGGAAAGATCCCCGGGGGTATATGTAAACCGGCAGGAGAACTCAATTTCATTGGGCGGAAAAGATGGCGTGGCGGTCCTGATGAACGGGAAAAGAAGCCGAATGCCCATGGAAGCGCTTTACCAA
>DATGOS010000107.1:0-4524 GCA_035305725.1 Cyclobacteriaceae bacterium | reverse complement strand
GGCATCCTGCTTCACGACGGGGAGCAATTCCTTTTGCACCACATCTTCGACCTTCAAATAAAGCTGCTTTCCAAGAGCGCCTCCGGGATGGTATTTGGCAAAATCATCAGGCCCAAATCCACGGGCTTCCAACAGGCATACGGCCAACGCATCTCCAAGTGCCATGTGCACGGTGGTACTTGTGGTGGGCGCCAGGTTGTTGGGGCATGCTTCTGCCGAAATACTGGCATTTAACACAAAATCCGCCTGCTCCGCCAGATAACTGTTGGTATTGCTGACCATGGCTATTAATTTGGAGCCCAAACGCTTTACCAGGGGCACCAGCACCTTAATTTCGGGGGTATTGCCGCTTTTGGAGACACACATGACAAGGTCTTCTTTTTGGATCATTCCCAAGTCCCCATGAATAGCATCAGCGGCGTGCATATACAGTGAGGGAGTGCCGGTCGAATTGAGGGTAGCGACAATTTTCTGGGCAATGATGGCACTTTTTCCGATGCCGGTAATCACCAAACGCCCAGTGGAATGCAAAATGGCCTCCACACAAAATTCAAATTCATCATCAATGTAATTTACCAATTGAAAAATTGCTTTTGCTTCGGTTCGAAGTACATCTTGTGCGCTGATTTTAATATTTTTTATTAACTTCAATTTTACGGTAGTTAATTATTAAATTTGCCTCAAAGGTAAAAATAAAACCTTTTAACTTTAATGAATAGCATAAGGCAGATCATTAAATAAAAAGTAAGTGAAGTGGACATAACAGTAAAAGAAAATTTAAAGAGAATCTTTGGTTTCAATCAATTCCGTGGAAATCAGGAAGCCATTGTAGACAATATACTCGGTGGAAAAAACACATTCGTGATCATGCCGACCGGCGCCGGGAAATCCCTGTGCTACCAACTGCCCGCAGTGATCAAGCCCGGAACCGCCATCGTCATCTCCCCCCTGATAGCGCTGATGAAAAACCAGGTGGACCAGCTAAATGCTTTTGGGGTACATGCTTATTTTTTGAACTCTACCCTCAGTAAGTCGGAAACAAACAAAGTAAAAAAAGAAGTGCTGTCGGGAAGGGCAAAACTGCTTTATGTAGCGCCCGAATCCCTTACCAAGGAAGAAAACGTGAGTTTTCTCAAGGAGGCAAAACTAAGTTTCGTGGCCATCGATGAAGCACACTGTATTTCGGAGTGGGGCCATGATTTCAGGCCGGAGTACCGAAAGATAAAATCCATCATTGCCCAGATCGGGCCACAACTTCCCATAATTGCCCTGACCGCTACCGCCACCCCCAAGGTGCAACAGGACATACAGCGTAACCTTCAGATGGAGGAAGCCGATCTTTTCAAGTCCTCCTTCAACCGGCCCAACCTTTTTTATGAAATCCGGCCCAAGCAGAAAAACGAGACCAAAAAACAGGTCATAAAGTACATCAAGACCCAAAAGGGAAAATCAGGCATCATCTATTGCCTAAGCAGAAAAAAAGTACAGGAAATTTCCGAACTGCTGACCGTCAACGGGATAAACGCGGCCCCTTATCATGCAGGTCTGGATTCCCAGGTAAGAATTAAAAACCAGGATGACTTCCTGAATGAGGAGGTGGATGTGATCGTGGCGACCATTGCCTTCGGTATGGGAATAGACAAACCCGATGTCAGGTATGTCATACACTACGACGTCCCCAAATCACTGGAAGGCTATTATCAGGAAACCGGAAGAGCAGGAAGAGACGGTCTGGAAGGACACTGCCTCATGTTTTACCGCTATGAAGACGTGGTAAAACTGGAAAAGTTTAACAAGGACAAACCGGTGAACGAAAGGGAAAACGCCAAGGTACTGCTGCAGGAAATGGCGTCATATGCCGAAAGTTCAGTGTGCCGAAGACGGGTCCTGTTACATTATTTCGGGGAATCGCTCGATAAAGACTGTGGATTTTGCGACAACTGCAAAAAGGCCAAGGAGACATTCGACGGCAAGGCGGAAATCCTGCTGGCCATTGAGGCGGTTAAAAACACCCAACAAAGGTTTAACCTGGACCATATTGTGGACGTGCTCCGGGGTGAGGAGACCGAATACATAAAAAGCTACAGGCACGATCAGCTCGACGTGTTTGGAAAAGGGAAAAACCTGGACAAGAAAGTCTGGGAGACGGTAATCCGGCAGGCGATGATTTTTGGGTTGTTGGAAAAGGACATCGAAAACTACGGCGTTATCCTTTTGTCTGACAAGAGCGAGGAATTTTGTGAAAACCCCCATCCGGTACAGATCAGTAAGGACCACAACTTCGAAGCGGTGGCGGAGAATGATGTCGTGGAAGACATGAACCGCATGGGAAAAGCCTATGATGAAAAGCTGTTCGATCTCCTACAGGCGGAACGAAAAAAACTGGCCCGGGCAAAAAACCTCCCTCCGTATGTGATTTTCCAGGACCCTTCGCTGGAGGAAATGGCGACTGTTTATCCCACGACCCGGGAAGAACTTGCCCAAATCAACGGTGTGGGAATGGGAAAGGTGATGAAATTTGGCGCGCCGTTCCTCAGGCTAATTGAAAATTACGTGGAGGAAAACGATATAATCACCGCCTCCGACGTGGTGGTCAAGTCTTCCGGCATTAGGTCCAAAGTGAAAATCTCCATCATCCAGCAAGTGGACCGAAAAATCGATTTTGAGGAAATCGCCGCCAACCTCAACATCAGCATGTCCGAGCTTCTGCATGAGATAGAACAGATCATCTACAGCGGCACTAAGCTCAACATCAATTATTACGTGGAAAACATCATGGATGATGAAAGAGAGGACATCCTCCATGATTACTTTATGACGGCAAGTACAGACCAGATCAAGGAGGCTCTTTATGAACTCGAGGATGAGGATTTTGGAGAAGAGGAAATCCGGATTTACCGGATCAAGTTCATTTCCGAGCATGCCAATTAAATTTAAGGATAGATTCAATGAACATATTACTGATTGGAAGCGGGGGAAGAGAACATGCTTTCGCCGTGGAAATAGTAAAAAGCCGTAAGTGTGATAGCCTCTTTGTAGCTCCCGGGAACGCGGGGACATCGGAGATCGCAACAAACGTGGCGCTGGACGTCAATGATTTTGAGGGTATAAAAATATTTGTGCTGTCCAAAAGGATAGGCATGGTGGTCGTAGGACCGGAAGAACCTTTGGTAAAAGGAATCAGTGACTTCCTCGCGGAAAGTCCTGGTACCGCGCACGTCCTTGTCATTGGACCCACCCGGCAAGGAGCAGCGTTGGAAGGCAGCAAGGATTTTTCCAAACAATTTATGAAAAGGAACAATATCCCTACCGCGGATTATGGTACCTTTTCCAAAGAAACTCTGGAGCAGGGCCTGGAGTTTATTCAAAACCAAAAACTTCCCATCGTGCTGAAGGCGGATGGTCTGGCGGGGGGAAAGGGCGTTTTGATCCTTCCATCCTACGAAGAGGCTACAAATACCTTCAAAGAAATGCTCCTTGAAAGCAAATTCGGGGAAGCCTCCAACAAAGTCGTGGTGGAAGAACATCTCGATGGGATTGAACTTTCCGTTTTCGTGGCTACCGACGGAAAAGATTACAAAATCCTCCCCGAAGCCAAAGACTACAAGCGCGTGGGTGAAAAAGACACGGGACTCAATACCGGAGGAATGGGGGCCGTAAGTCCGGTGCCATTCGCCGACCAGGCCTTTATGAAAAAGGTTGAGGAAAAAATCGTCAAACCCACGGTGGGCGCATTGCGCAAAGAAAATATAGACTATCGGGGCTTTCTGTTTATAGGAATCATGAACGTAGGCGGAAACCCCTATGTCATTGAATACAACGTCAGGATGGGAGATCCGGAAACCCAGGCGGTCCTACCGCGGATTAAAAGCGATTTTTTAGACCTGCTCTACGCCATCGGAAGCCAAACTATTGCGGATTACCGGTTGGAGATCAGCGACTCGGCTACGGCCACGGTAGTGATGGTGTCCGGCGGATACCCGGGCGCCTATACCACAGGCGAAATCATCGAAGGACTGAACGGAACAAACGATGACAAGTCCTTTACTTACCATGCGGGTACAAAAAGGCAGGACTCAAACACCATCCTTACCAATGGCGGGAGGGTGTTGGGCATCACAGGAAAGGGAAAGGACGCCGACGAGGCCATTTCCCGTGCCTACGAGCGGGCCGAAAGAATAAGCTGGAAAAACCATTACTACAGGAGGGATATCGGAAGGGATATTTTACAGGGTTGAAAATAGATACAACATACACAACAGGAGGAATACCTCCTTTAAATATATACAGATGTCAGCATGTAACAGCTGCTCTACCACCCCAGGAGTCGGAGGCTGCCAGAACAATGGCACCTGTGGTACGAGCGATTGCAATAAAATGAACTCTTTTGACTGGCTATCCCATATGGGGATTCCAGAAGTCGACAAGTTTGATATCGTAGAAGTCAAATTCAAAGGTGGAAGAAAAGATTACTACAGAAATACGGACCATCTGCACTTGACTACCGGTGATCCGGTTGTGGTG
>DATGOS010000106.1:0-6355 GCA_035305725.1 Cyclobacteriaceae bacterium | reverse complement strand
GGAAAATGTGATTTTTCTTGACGCCGTGTCCAAAATATAATAGGAGGAGGTGATAAAGTGCTTTTTTTCCAAACAGTGGCTCAAGGCACGGTTGGCTTTTATAAAAAACTCGGAAGGGCTGAGGTTCAACTGTGACAGACTGTAAAAAATGCCTTTCATCTGCGACATGTTGAATGCCGCTGAAGTACCTTTTCCGGACACATCGCCTATGATCAGGGCGAATTTATTTTCACTGTACTGGTCTGTGTTAAAAAAGTCCCCTCCAACTTCATCCGCGGCTTCAGAAAATCCGGAAATGTCAAAACAACTGTTGTGGTGAAGCTTGTCAGGCAGCAGGCTTCTCTGCACCCTTTGGGCAATTTCAAGCTCTTCCTTATACCTTTCGTTTTTGATGGCTTCATTGAGCAACCTGTGGTTTTCCACGGCAATACAGGCTTGCCCCACGAAGGTGGAAATGATGTTGATCATTTCCTTGTTAAACCCGTCCCTGACTTCCTTCAATAAAAAGATGTTTCCCAAAAGTTCCTTATTGACCCTTACAGGAAAGATAATGGCGGAAAGATAGACGCCATGATCCAGTTTTCCCAGGACGTAATCCTCCCCGGCACCGTTTCCGCGGAGGTAGTCCACAAAAGGTTTGCTGTTTTCCAATAGCTCTCTGACTTCCTTCCTTTCATTATTGCTGATAAAACGCTGATGAACCACTTCCGTGGACGAAGGCTTTCTCTGAAGTTCCATCCAGGCAGCATCCACATAGGCCGCGCTCATGCAACTGTCCATCAGGATATCCAAAACCTGGCCCTCATTTTGCCCGGGTTGAATGGAACGGCTGAGGCGCTGGAAATTTATCGCCTCGGTGAGTTTTTGCTCAAATACAGAAGACGTAGGCAAATTGAACAGGGTAACGAGAAAACTAAATAAGGCGTACACGATAACAAAACCGAACAAACCCATCAAAAACAAGTTGTCGGTTAGGTTTACGATGTAGAAGCTGTTGTTGCTGTACGACAAAAACTGGGCAAAGAGGTAGGACGTGGAAAGGATAATGATCACCAGAAAAAGGATGTTCTTCCATTTCTCCTTAAAAGTCAGGTAAGGTATCCATTTGAGGTTTGCGGACAATATGCTTCCAAAAATCACCAAAAACACCAACCCGAACATAAAGCTATAATCCAGGGTGTTCTTGTTATAAAACATGAAAAACATGCTCATCACCAAAATGATCTCAAAGGCCTGCCATTGTTGTACAACTACTTTGTTCTTTTGGTAAAGAATGAGGTTTTTCCAAACCAGCGTGGAGGAAATCAGAAAAACAGTGGTAAGGCCAAAATTTACATGATAGAAAAAGTTCTTGAGCAGGGGATCTCCGGAAAGCGGACTGTCGTCCAGGAGAATGTAAAAAATATAGATCATGAAAGAAACTCCCGAGGCAATGAGCCCGGTTGAAGCTGATTTCCAGATCAGGTCGATAAAATTATAGTTCCCCGATTTGTTGATCGCATTGTTGTAAAAAATATACAAAAGAATAAAAAAGATAATTTCCAATGACCAACTTATCTCAGGGGCCACGGCGGTATGAATTTGGTTTATTTCCCCAAACAGCCGCATCAGATCAGTAAGCAGCAGGGATATCCAGACGAGGATGGCCAGCAAACCGGTGACCTTGCCGATATTTAATGTATCCAGTTTAATCATTAACCAAAAGCTGTCACAATAATACAGAAAGTAAGCCGAAATTCCCGCCGGGAAAATATTCCTTAATGAGTTTTAGCAGTATAAACTATGCCAACGCACATGAAGAATTTAAGCCAGGTACTCCTAATTTTAATATTTTCGTCATTTTTTGGATGTACAGCATCCGAAATCAACAAGATACTTCAGGGCGCCGGCAGTGCCGCGCTCACCAACGAGGAAGTGGGACAGGGGTTAAAAGAAGCATTGATAAAAGGGATTTCCGAAGGGGCGGAGGAAGCCTCAAGCCAGGATGGTTTTTTTAAAAATGAACTCATCCGGATAGCCCTGCCCGAAGAATTCCGACAGGTTGAAAACACCATGAGGCAATTTGGCCTCGGCGCGCAGGTGGACAGGGTATTATTGGCGATAAACCGGGGAGCCGAAAACGCCGCGGGTGAAGCCAAACCGATTTTTATTCAGGCAATCCGCCAACTGACAATTCAGGATGCTTTTGCGATACTACGCGGCGGTGACAACGCCGCTACAAATTATTTGCAAAAGACCACTTCGGAAGAACTGACGGCACTATTCCAGCCCAAAATTCAGGAATCGCTGGACCAGGTGGGAGCGTTAAGACATTACAAAGAACTTGTGAGTACGTATAATGCCATTCCGGGCACTAAGAACCTTAATCCGGATCTTAATGCTTATGTCACCGAAAAAGCCCTGGACGGTTTGTTTTTGCTGATAGCCGAAGAGGAAAAGCGGATTCGGGAAAATCCCCTGGAACGGACTACAGCCCTGATGCGAAGGGTTTTTGCCGCACAGGATTTATAAAAAAACAATATCCTCCACAGCGGGGCCAAATTGGTCGGCAATGAGCTGAAGGACCTTGGACTTGTTCATCATCAACTCCTTTTTCAGGGGACCTGAGCTTATTTTCACATACAGCACCTTATCCTTCACCGACAGCTCCGTAGTGCGTTTTGAAACTGTATTTCCCATTATTTCTCCCCAGGAACTGAGGACTTTCCTTTCCATAAAGCGGTCTTTCAGGGCATAGGCCTGCAACAGTTCTTCAAAGACATCTTTCAGGGCGGCTGGGCTGTTCTTTCTTCCGCCAGGCTGCTGATATTTGCTCATGACCAAAGATAGGGGGAATAATTTACACAAAGAGTTTTAAAGCAATTCCATCCGCCAGAAGTTTTCCCTTTTTGGTCAGGATCAATCGCTGCTCATCCTCCAGAAGCAATCCTTCTAAAACCAATTGCCTGATATGCGGCTCTTTTTCCTCCACGAAATTCCTGCCGTACCGGTCCCGGATCATCCGGGTATCCACGCCCCAAATGGTTCTCAGGGAGGTGAGCAGGTACTCATTTAACGCATCATTGCTGTCCAGGGGCTCTTTTTCGAAGGGAAGAAGCCCTTTCTCCAGGGATTTGATATAGGCAACGTTGTTGGATACATTATACTGTCTGGAGGTCCCATTGAATGAATGTGCGCTGGGACCCACACCCAAATAGGGAATGCCCAGCCAGTAATTGGTGTTATGAACGGCAAAGGCCCACGGTTTTCCAAAATTGGATATTTCATACTGAATGTATCCGTAACGCTCCAGCCTGTCCTGCATGGCTTCAAATTGTTCGGCAACAAAATCTTCAGAGGCCGGGGTAAATTTACCCTTCCTGACCCATCTGCCCAGGGCGGTATTTGGCTCAATGGTAAGGGCGTAACTGCTGATATGTCCGGGATCCAATGACACGGCCATTTCCAGGTCTTTTTCCCAGATGCTGTGGTCCGGGTGGGGAAACCCGTACATCAAATCTATGGAGAGCTTCTGAAATCCGGCAATCTTCGCTTTTTCAATGGCTTCCAAAGATTCCCGAGCATTGTGCGCGCGGTTATAAAACCTTAGCACCCGCTCATCAAAGCTTTGAATACCTATGCTTAAACGATCAAATCCAAGGCGCTTATAACCCTGTAGTACCTCCACCCGCAAATCATCCGGATTGGTTTCGATGGTAATTTCTTCCAGGTCAAGCGGATAGTGCTTGTGGATGCTATCCAATATTTCCTCTACCTCGGTAAAACTTAAAAGAGAAGGGGTGCCGCCGCCAAAATACACGGTCTTGATCCGGCTGTGCCCCTCCAGATAATCTTTTTGGATCTCCAACTCTTTTACAATCATCTGGACCATCCTGTCCATCATTCCAGTACTTGTACTAAAATGGAAGTCGCAGTAATGGCAGGCTTGTTTGCAAAAGGGAATATGAATGTAGATTCCAGCCAACTTTTGGATAGGTTAGGTACAAAGATAACACATTAGTCACAATTCGCTAACCGTGTGAATCTTGTTAAGGGCTGGTTTTCCAACACCCTTAATGAAAGGACCAGGAAGGTATTACGTCTTGAAAAAGCCGACCTCATCATGATTGACTGCGACATCTATTCGGCCTCCAAAGAGGCGCTGAAATTCAGCCTGCCGCTGATCAAGGACCAGGCAATCGTAATATTCGATGACTGGGGGACAGAGGATGGCTTACGTATCGGTCAAAAAGAAGCTTTTGAAGCGACTCTCGGCAAAAGTTCCCATTTTGATCAAACGCCCATGCTTCCTACAGGGAAGGATCCCGGACTTTTTATGTCAGGAAGAAAGGCCAATCCTGATGGCTACAAAAAATAAATGTCAACCAATTTCAAATAGTCTTTAAGGTGGTTAAGCACCCAGGATAAACCCGGCGCGGGAATCTCCGCCCAGTCCACCGGGAAATGGTACAGCCGCAACCTCATGCCAGGCGGCACCTCCCCATAATAGAGGCGCAATTGTTCGATGGCCGCGGTGCTCAATGCAAAAAGCTCCACTTCGGCAAGGCCGTCCCGGATCATGTCCAACTGTTCCGCTGCTCTCCTGGAAAGGTCAATGATCCGTTCGCTGTCCTGCGGGAGCCGGTCATTTACCTCAACGATCACCTGAAATCCGTTGTCCACCCTGCGGACCCTGATCCTGGTACCGAAGGGCAAATCTTTATGGGCGGCAGTAAAGGCATTCATATCAAACACTTCCCCGCTGGCGGTATTTTTACGGTGGAAGTCTTTCCCATAATAGCTGGCCATCCCTTGCTGGACCAACAAAATGGAATCCTGCTTCAACACCGGGTTTTGAGCCATACCGGGACCGGCCCACAATAGGCTAGCCATTATAATACACGCAAGAACGGTCCTCATGAAGCAAATAATGTTTAGTTCCGGAGTAAAAATGAATTCTCTTGTAGAAAACGGCCATGGCCGGGCCTTGACAAGTTTGCAGTCAAAATTCCAGCCAGCCCGGGATCATGATTTGATATTTATGGAATAAGCGCATAAATTTAAAAATAAAATGCTAAAAATTCTTCATACGGCCGATTGGCACTTAGGAAAGCGCCTCCAGGAATTTTCCCGGCTGGAAGAACAATATGAGGTTTTGGAGGAAATCATTCAAACCGCCGATCGGGAAGAAGTAGACCTGGTGCTTTTGGCGGGTGATATATTTGACGCTTTCAACCCCAGCCATGAGGCCGTGGAGCTTCTTTACAAAAGTCTCAAAAAACTGTCAGACAACGGCAACCGTCCCGTGCTCGCCATTTCCGGAAATCACGACAGCACCCAGTTCGTATCCGCTCCGGATCCACTTGCCCGTGAATTGGGGATCTTGTTTTACAGCAAACACGACCACAACATTTCCTGTGGGTTGTTGGATTCCGGTGTGGAAATCGTCAAATCCAAACCGGGATTTGTAGAACTAAAACTTCCCGCACATGACTTTCCCATCAGGCTTATTCTTGCCCCCTATGCCAATGAGCTGCTGTTGAAGACCTACCTGGGGGAGGAAAACCGCGAGGTGGCGCTTAGAAAAGTACTGCAGGATCATTGGCAAAAGACGGCGGATCAATATTGTGACAACCGGGGCGTCAATCTTTTTCTGGGGCATTTCTTTTTTATGAAAGAAGGCGAAAAACCTGAAGCCGAACCGGAAAGTGAAAGGCCAATTCTCCATGTAGGGGGTACACCGGCGATATATACAAATAACCTTCCTTCCCAAATCCAATACGCAGCTTTGGGCCACCTCCACCGCTGCCACACCGTCGATCACCAGCCCTGTCCGGTGGTATATAGCGGTTCACCTCTGGCATACAGTTTCAGTGAGGCGGATCAACAAAAGCAGGTCGTAGTAGTCAACGTCGCCCCTGGTCAGGAAGCAAACTATCAGCCTGTGGGGTTGGAAAAAGGAAGACCTTTGTGCAAAAAGAAATTTGACAACCTGGCCGCTACGCTGGAGTGGCTGGAAAACAACCCTTACTGTTTTGTTGAAATCACTTACATCACGGAACAAGGCATAGACGCCTCCACCCGCCGGTCGATCATGAAGGCCCACGACGGGATCATCAGCCTGATCCCCCAGCTCTCCAAAAACGCCGACAAGGACGAACAGGGCCTTGACAGGGACGATCTGGAACAGGATATCCAAGCCCTGTTTAGCCGGTACTACCAAAGCGAAAAAGGCATCCCGCCCAATGATGAAATTCTGACGCTTCTTCAAGAAGTCATCAGCCAAAACGAGTCACATGATTCCCATTAAACTAGAACTGCAAGGGCTTTATTCATATAAGGAAAAGCAAACCATCGATTTTACCCAGTTAACAGC
>DATGOS010000105.1:0-4420 GCA_035305725.1 Cyclobacteriaceae bacterium | reverse complement strand
TGTCACAAAAAGAACTCTTTTAGTGATACTGCTTCGGATTAATTCTTTCAAACAAAAAAAATTATCCCTTGATTATATAACTTTGTCAAATAATATACGCAGTGTAAGCATGTTAACATTTTTATCATTCAAATAATTTTGGTGAAAAAATATTTTGTCATATTCACTGTATTGTATGGTATGGCCGCTGAGCTGGAGGCACAGAGTTTCAACCGCTTCAGGTTTGAAGAACCCTGGTCCTTGTCGCTTCAGATGGGTCCGAGCCAGTATTTCGGGGATTTGTATTCCTTTTGGAAATATAAGGAAGGAATCCAACCGGACTACAACATTGCGGTGAGTGCACGGTATATTATTGGAACCCGCTTGAAAGCCAGGGCGGATATCAGCTACTATCAAATATCAGGAAGTGACAGGGCGGCTGATCCGGTAAGCGGCCGGCTTCCCCGAAATCTGAACTATAGGGCAAGAAACTGGGAAGCGGCGGCTTTGGTGGAATATTACCTGAAGCCGGTTAAGGTGTATAACATCAGCCGGGAATTTATTAATCCATATGTGTTTGCGGGAATTGGGGTAAGCAGCAACAATCCTTATGCGAATTACCGGGATCAATGGGTACCCCTTCGGCCACTGATGACAGAAAACGTAAGGTATCCGGCTGCTGCTGTTGTTTTCCCCATGGGCCTGGGGGTAAAATACAAGATAAATGTCTGGATGGATGTTTTTCTGGAAGGAAATTACCGGTTTACCCTGACCGACTACCTTGACGATGTCAGCGTTTACAACATTTCTGATTTTTACGAAGAACTGATCACTGATTACGGAACGTACGGTGAGGGCCCCAACCCGGACCGTTTGAGACTTTCTGTAAGACAAAACAGGTATCTGGATGAAAACGGTGAGCCCCGGATTGATGTCATCCGATCCAGTAAAGGTGCCGCCCGCAGGGGCAGCGGAGATCCCGGCCTGCCCGGATCAGAAGGGCGGTATGATGGCTACATGACTTTTAACCTGGGTGTGGAAATATATCTGACGGAGGACATTTGGGATAATTTTATTTTTAGAAGGTATAGAAACGGGTACAGGTTCTGGTAAGTAGTCTTGAATAGGCATGGCCTGAGGGCCGATATTTTCGAGTTTGTCCTCCTTATCCGATTAATTCTTTATTTTTGCAACCATTACCAATACAACAGAAACATACCTCAAATGGCTGAATATAATTTTCGCGAACTTGAAAAAAAATGGCAGGCATACTGGGAATCTTCCCGGATTTTTAATGCCAAAGTGGATCCGGCGCGCACCAAATTTTATGCATTGGACATGTTTCCTTACCCTTCAGGGGCGGGGCTCCATGTAGGGCATCCTTTGGGATATATAGCCTCCGACATCATCACGCGGTACAAAAGACTGCAGGGGTACAATGTCCTGCACCCCATGGGATATGATTCATTTGGGCTGCCTGCCGAACAATATGCCATTCAAACAGGACAACACCCCGCCATTACCACGGAAGAAAACATCAAAAGATATACGCAGCAGCTAAAAAATATCGGTTTTGCCTTTGACTGGGACAAGGAAGTACAGACCTCGGATCCATCCTATTACAAATGGACCCAATGGATATTCATGCAGCTTTTCGACAGCTATTATGACAAAAAGGAAAACAAAGCCAGGCCGGTCGATGATTTGATCCTGGAATTTCAAGCCAACGGAAATCAGGACGTTGATGCGGTCTGTGATGAGGATACGCCTTCATTTTCTTCCGATGATTGGAAATCTTTTCCCGCAAAAAGACAGCAGGAAATACTGCTGCATTACCGACTGGCCTTTTTGTCTGAGACGACGGTGAACTGGTGCCCCGCGCTGGGCACCGTACTGTCCAATGATGAAGTGAAGGACGGGTTTTCGGAAAGGGGAGGACACCCGGTCGTCCGCAAAAAGATGATGCAGTGGAGCATGCGGATCACCGCCTATGCGGACAGACTGCTCTATGGACTGGATGAGTTGGAGTGGCCGGAGCCTGTCAAGGAAATGCAGCGAAACTGGATCGGCAGGTCCCTGGGTGCTGAAATGGTCTTTCAGGTGAAGGACCACGCCGCAAAAATCAAGGTGTTCACCACCCGTATCGACACCATCTTCGGTGTCACCTACCTTGCCCTGGCTCCCGAAAATGAACTGGTCAGCCAACTCGTGACGAAGGAGCAGGAAAAAACCGTAGAAGAATACATCCAAAACGCAAAAAACCGTTCCGACATAGAACGGATGAGCGACGTTAAGACCATCTCTGGTGCGTTTACCGGAAGCTATGCCATCAATCCTTTTAATAATGAAGAGGTGCCCATTTGGGTAGCGGATTATGTGCTGGCCGGGTATGGAACGGGGGCTGTGATGGCCGTGCCGGCGCATGATGAGCGGGACTATAATTTCGCCAGGCATTTTGGACTGGAAATCAGACAGGTAATCGAAGGGGATTTGACAGCCGGGGCCTTTGCCGGAAAAGGGGGCACCATTATGAATTCCGACTTTTTGAACGGCCTGGAAATGCAGGAGGCCATGGATAAGGGGATTGCGTTTCTGGAAAAAAACAAAATCGGAAAAGGCAAGATCCAGTACAGGATGCGGGACGCCATATTTTCCAGGCAACGGTACTGGGGGGAACCCATTCCGGTTTATTTTAAGGACGGTGTTCCCTACCTGATTTCGGAAAAGGATTTGCCGTTGCTGCTCCCGGAGGTGGACAAATACCTTCCTACCGAAGACGGCACCCCGCCGCTTGGCAGGGCGAAAAACTGGACCTACGAAACCGGGGAGGGGGAATATCCCCTCGAATTAAGCACCATGCCCGGATGGGCGGGTTCAAGCTGGTACTTTTTCAGGTACATGGATCCCCTGAACAACGCGGAATTTGTAAACAAAAAAATTCAGGATTATTGGGGCTCCGTGGATTTGTACATAGGCGGATCCGAGCATGCGACGGGCCACCTGCTGTATTCCCGCTTTTGGACCAAATTCCTGTATGACCGTGGCTGGGTAAATGTGGATGAACCCTTCAAGAAAATGATAAACCAGGGGATGATCCAGGGCAGATCCAATTTTGTTTACCGGGTTAAGGGAACCAATGAGTTTGTCAGTTACAACCTGAAAGACGACTACGATACCACAGCCATGCATGTGGACATTAAGCTGGTGTACAATGATCAACTGGACCTGGATAAGTTCCGCAAATGGAGGAAGGACTTGAGCGATGCCACCTTTGTCCTGGAGAACGGAAAATATATCTGTGGGGCCGAAGTGGAGAAAATGTCAAAATCCAAATATAACGTCGTCAATCCCGATGATGTCATAGAACGCTACGGTGCCGACACCCTGAGGCTGTACGAAATGTTCCTGGGGCCATTGGAACAATTCAAGCCCTGGAATACGAACGGCATTGACGGGGTGTTTAAATTCCTGAAGAAGTTATGGCGGCTGTACCACGACCAGGAAGGAAATTTTTCAGTTTCCTTGAACGCTCCTGGTAAAGAGGAACTCAAGGTGCTCCACCGGGCCATCAAAAAGGCGCAGGAAGATTTGGATAACTTCTCGTTCAATACCTCTGTGTCCAGCTTTATGATCTGCGTGAATGAGCTGACGGCGCTGAAATGCAACAAAAAGGACATTTTGGAACCTTTGGCCATTATTATTTCCCCCTATGCCCCCCATATTTGTGAGGAACTGTGGTCACTGATGGGCAACGACCGCTCCATTGTCTTCGCCTCGTTCCCACAATTTAAGGAGGAATTTCTTGTGGAGGAGGCCCATGAATATCCCATATCCGTCAACGGAAAAATCAGGGTAAAGATGTCGCTGCCGTTAAACCTGTCCAGGGAGGAAATTGAAAGCAGGGCACTGGAGAATGAGGTGGTTCAAAAATGGCTGGAAGGGAATACGCCAAAAAAGGTTATCGTGGTACCACAAAAAATCGTAAATATTGTCGTGTAGCAAGAATATATGCCCCATTGGAAGATGAACGCAGACACTCTCCAATGGTAACAATGACACGGGACATGATCCTATACTTTTGAGATCGTGTTCGGAAAATCAGCGGGATCTGCTCGGGAAAATCCCGGACCAGATAAATCCAGAACAGCATGAACAAAATATTTATGGCAATTGCAGCCATTTTTTCCTCCGGGATTTTTGCCTATGTGTATTTGAAAACCTGGATTTCCGTCGCCTACTATAATACTCCCTTAGCCCTGCAAAGCAATGATGAGGTTGATTATCCCTATTTTTACCGGAGTGAGGAAACATACCTGAGGGTGACGCTTATTTTTGGAATGATATTTCTTTTCCTATGGATCGCCTCCGTATTTTTTACGTTTAAAAAAGATTGGAGCAGGGTGTTTTTTGTCTTCGTCCTGTCCATGATCACGGTTTTGGC
>DATGOS010000104.1:0-2252 GCA_035305725.1 Cyclobacteriaceae bacterium | reverse complement strand
CCAATGGGGACTATATTGACGGGCCGGTTTTGAAGCAAGGCTTTTCAAGCTTTGTGGGTATACACCCCATTCCGACCGTACACGGGCTCACTGTTGGAGAACTTGCAAAAATGATCAACGGAGAGGGATGGTTGAGCAATGGTATCCGGGCAGACATAGAGGTGATTCCCGTTCAAAATTGGGATCACTCCATGCCATATAGCCTGCCCATCAAACCTTCCCCCAACCTGCCCAATGACCTTTCCATAAGGCTTTATCCCTCCCTGTGCTTTTTTGAAGGCACAGGTATCAGTTTGGGACGGGGCACGTATTTCCCTTTTCAGGTATACGGGGCACCTGACAAAAAATACGGAGATTTTACCTTCACGCCCAAAAGCATACAGGGCATGTCCAAGAACCCGCCCCATGAAAACAAGGTTTGTTACGGAACGGATCTGAGGAATGAGCCTCTTACCCACCGTTTGACCCTGGCTTACTTGCTGGAGATGTATAACAAATCGGGGAAAGGCGCGGCCTTTTTTAACAATTATTTTGACAAACTCGCTGGTACGGACCGGTTACGAAAAGACATCATCGCCGGTAAAAGTGAAGAAGAAATAAGAAATGCCTGGAAAGCTGACCTGGACCAATATAAACAAATGAGGGAAACATACCTGCTTTATAAAGATTAATGGCCGACAACGACAAAAACCTTCGCTTAATCTATATGGGAACCCCGGAGTTTGCGGTGCCTATCCTGGAAGCTTTGGTAGAAAACGGATGGCCGGTGGTTGCGGTCATTACCGCCCCCGACAGACCAAAAGGGCGGGGGAAAAAACCGGGGCAGTCTCCTGTAAAGGAAGCGGCTTTAAGGCTAAACATACCCGTACTGCAACCCATTAACCTTAAGTCTCCGGAATTCATCGACACCCTGAAAACCTACGGGGCCGATCTGCAAGTTGTTGTAGCCTTTAGGATGTTACCCAAGGTCGTTTGGAATATGCCAGCTTTGGGCACCATCAATTTGCATGCTTCCCTATTGCCGGACTACCGGGGGGCGGCGCCGATCAACTGGGCCATTATCAACGGAGAGCAGGAAACCGGCCTGAGCACTTTTTTTCTACAACAGGAGATAGATACAGGAAAGATAATATTTCAGGAAAAAATAGCCATACTGCCGGAAGATACCGCAGGATCCCTGTCGGAAAAAATGATGCACAGGGGCGCCGCGCTTGTACTTGAGACCCTTGAATCCATAGCTTCCGGAAACGCACAGGGACAAGAACAGGATGACACCAAAGCAAAACACACGGCCCCCAAAATTTTTAAGGAGACCGGAAAAATAGACTGGAAAAAACCTGCCAATACCATCCATAACCTGGTAAGGGGCCTGTCCCCCTATCCTGCAGCCTGGACGGAAATCAACGGAAAAACCTGTAAAATTTACCTCACAGAACTCATTTCCGGCTCCCTGCCGGACAAAGCACCCGGCGAATACCAAACCGACGGAAAAAACCACCTGTACTTCCAGACCGGGGACGGATTACTTTCTATTATTGAGCTGCAGATGGAAGGTAAAAAACGTATGAGGATAGCGGAATTCCTGAGGGGCAATAAACTGGATCGCTGAGCCTATTCCCAGATAAAATCACCGTTTGAAAAAGGTATGGAATCAACTGTCGCAATGATGCGGTCCCAGTCCAGTTGCTCCTCCTTCCGGATTTTTAAGCCCCCGTCCTTCCCCAACAGCAC
Source organism: Cyclobacteriaceae bacterium (assembly GCA_035305725.1). Lineage (GTDB taxonomy): Bacteria > Bacteroidota > Bacteroidia > Cytophagales > Cyclobacteriaceae > DATGMS01. The sequence goes on along the minus strand of DATGOS010000104.1, from coordinate 521 downwards.
CCAACAGGAGGACTTACTTCCCAACAAATACCTGGTTTTCAATTCCCCAATATATTCTTCTGAGAAGTGCAAGGCAGTATTAGAGTATAAAGAATCAGAAATCACAAACCAAACCAGTTCCCGGGACTGCATCTTCAAATCCACACTGTCCGTAAACGCCATTTCAACTTCCGCAGATTGTGGAAAGAGCATGATGACGTTTTTCTTCCATTTTAAATCCTCAAGCGTGTTTTCTGTTGAGAAAACCCCAAAAATTATTGATGTAGAATGAATTGTGACAATAATTATTGAAAATTTCATACTACTTCGGATCGAAACATGAATGTAACAATAATTGATCCAATTTTCAAATTATCTACGGTATATGATAACCGTTTAGCTAACGGGGGCGCCTGGATTGGTTGGTTCATTGGGACCCAGCAGCCGGTAATTGCCCTCCTGGTCCTCAGCCATAAGTATCATTCCCTCGGAAATCATGCCCATCATCTTTCGGGGGGCAAGATTAAGCAGCATGGTTACCT
>DATGOS010000103.1:0-12339 GCA_035305725.1 Cyclobacteriaceae bacterium | reverse complement strand
GTGATTTTGCGATTGAAGCCCTGGCACTCAACCCGGAAAAAGTAATTGGCGTGGATATTTCGGAAGGCATGCTGGAAGTAGCCAGGAAGAAAATCAAAAAGAAGAATCTGGACCACATCATCACATTGGAATTGGGGGATTCGGAAAAGTTGATGTATCCGGAAAATAATTTTGATGCCGTGATCGTTTCCTTTGGGGTGAGGAACTTTGAAAATCTGGAGAAGGGCCTGGCGGATATGTACCGGGTGTTGAAACCCGGGGGCAAAGCCGTCATCATAGAATTCTCCAAACCGGAAAAATTTCCAATGAAGCAGGGATATAATTTTTATTTCAAATATATCCTGCCACAAATCGGGAAACTGATTTCCAAAGACAATGATGCCTACACCTATTTACCGGAATCAGTGCAGGCCTTTCCCTATGGCAGGGATTTTCTGGCTATTTTGGAAAAAATCGGGTATAAAAACACAACATGCACATCTCTGACCTTTGGCATAAGCGCAATTTATACGGGCGAAAAATAGGCTTTTTATTACTATTCAGCTTTTTTGCCGTCGAAGGGTTTGCGCAAAAGCAATGGAGTATCTTCAATAGCTCGGGCGGAGATAACCAGCCTTTCTCCTACGGCTTTTTTTTGGCAGGACATACCAGTTCCCTGAGGTTAAAGTATTCAGAGGCTTTTCTGGACCCGGAGGCAAGCACCGTCGAAAATGTGCGGGCCATTATGCCGGACTATTCTCCTGGCTTTGCCCTGGGCTTCTTACTGACCGCCCGGCTTCATGATCAGGTAAACATCATGCTTACGCCCAAGGTGGGGTTTTACGAATACAGGACCGAGGTGGATTTTTATTCTGTCCCGGACGATCTTCTGGATGGTTCCGGCAATGTCAATAACCCTGTGGCAGTGACCACGCTGCTCACCGAAGAGACCCTGGTGGAACTTCCTCTTCTGCTAAAGTACAAGTCACAGCGGTTTAACAACACCAGAATGTTTTTTGTGGCCGGCGTGAATCCCCAGATCCGCACCAAAAAGCAGGACGAGGCAGATGAGGATGACATCGTACTGACCGGTCGGGACATGGCACTGGAACTGGGGATGGGCTTCGACCTATATTTTAAATTCTTCAAGTTTTCCCCGGAAATCAGATTTTCCCACGGCCTCAGAAATCTCTATAGGGAGTCTCATACCGATCCCCGGATTGCGGACGCCATTTCTGAAATAAGAAAAAAGTCCATAACCTTATACTTTAATTTTCAATAACTTAAAGCGGCAGCACGTATTCAGTCAGCCGGTTTTCGTGAATGGCCAAAATGCTGTATTCGTTTTTGCTGCCCGAATATTTCACTTCAATATACTGATTCCCGTTGATCGGGCGGGTGTTCAGCAATTCTCCCTGAAGGTTGTAGAGGTAAATAAAATCCTGTACTTTATCTATTACCACAAAAAAACTTTTATCGCCGCCGAAAGAGAAAAACTGATAAGAAAGATCTTCTGAGAAAATCCGTTTTTCAAACAACAAGGTGTTGTCGGCATTTAAAACGGAAATTTTATTGTATTCATGAAGCACAAAAAGATGCCGGTTTTGGGATTGGTCTCTGATCAAATGGAAACTGGTGTTGCTGTCCGGGCGAAGCAGTTGGTTGCGGTAAGTAAGTTCCCCGCTAAAATTGACCTTCACTACCTCCCCTTCTTCATTAATCGTAACAATCTGAGGCGCCGAGCCGGCTCCTCCTTCCACCACCGCGTAGCCTGTGGACAGCCCTTCCCCTAATTTAATGGGGCTTCCTGTTTGGATTTCTCCCTTGCGGTTCATAATGTACACTTCCCCATTTGTATTGGCAGCAACCATATAATCCCCTCTAGCCGACAACCGGTGATGTGCCGGTTTGGAGGAAGGCGGGGCGGAGATATTTCTGGGGTCCCAGCCTTCCAGGAAATTTCCATTTTTGTCAAGCAGATACAGGCTGCCGTTTTGTGTACCGATAAAATACCGATAGTCCATCGAATTGTCATAATCCAGCAAATTCAGGTGAGTAATCACCTCTTCGGCAGGTAAATATATGGGGTACCCGGGCAGGGGCTCACCCAGTCGGTCAAAGGCAAAAATGGCATTGTCCGTCGCAAATAAAAGCTGCAGCTTCCCGTTTTTGAAGAAATCAATCTGGTACACATCCCCAACGATTTTTCCGCCCAGCGCTCTACTGAAGACGAGGTCTCCTGCCCCCGTGATAAGATGAATCTCATGGAGTTCATCCTGCACCAGGTAATCAGAACTCTTGTCGTTGAAGTTTTGAAGGACTTCCGGTCCGTAGATCAACCTATCCTGAAACTGGACGGACATTTTTTCCGCCAAAACGATGTCTGTGACATTTTTGATTGTATCCAGACTGTATTGAAGCTCCAGTAGCGTAGCCTGATCATCTTGTTGCAGTGTCAGCCATTCAATCGACTTGAACTGCGGCGCGTATTTCTGAAACAGGACTTTCCATTCGGGAGTACTTGCCGCCAATATCCTGTTCCAAAACCGCTGGACATTAATGATATATGTTAACGGAATTTCATTGTCCAGGCTTTCAAGAAACTGTTTATGGCGAATGGATTTCCCCCAGGTATTGTCGTTACGCATATCTTCCAAAAACATCCTGGCAGCCCGGCCACTACTGGCCATGACGATCATATCTTCATAGGCCAAAACATAGGTGTTCTTAAAGCCCGGGAAGTTACCGTCAAACAAATGCGCTGGAAATTCCTCCGCGGCAATAAACAGGATTTCCCTGCCCAGGTAATGGTGTACCTGTTCTTGGGCGGCCCCAAGCAACTTTAGGTTAAACGCCTTTAACATCTGTAGCTGGCTTTCCACCTCCCCGGATTTCATCAAAAGAATACGCTCGGTTTCCGCCGGATCGTATTCTTCCAGGACCATCATACAGATTTCGCCTGTTAATCTTTCCAGAAACTGTTCCTTCTGGAAGTTTTTTTCCATATCCCCCTGCAGGGTACTTTTCTCCTCAAATGTCCTGGAGGGGATATTTTGTATTTGATCCAGGCTGGAGAGGTCATACCGATGGCAGATGGCGGTACGGTTGGTAATATAATCGTCAAAAGGGTCTTTTGTGCCTTCTTCTTCCCAAATCAATTCGATTGTTTCACCCGAGCCAAAATAAGAGGCACCTGCTAATACGATCTTGTCCTGTTCAAAACTCAGCTCCAGGTTAGCGGCAAGGTCATTGTCAGAAAATGATTCGGCACTTTCCCTTTCCGTGCCTCCGCTGATTCCCTTTATAAAACCCGCCAGACCAGCGCTGCTCAGCCTGAAAACACCCAAGCCTTCCGGTTCCGGATAAGCATTATAGAGTTGAGGGTATGCACTTTTAAAACTCTTGAGTCCGCCCGTAACAGTATGCCTGATGGCGTCCTCTATCAAAAAAGAGGAATAGGTGGCAAGCAGGAGGTTGTCCACAAATGCATAGGAAAGGCCCGGTCCGCCCGCTGGTGATTCAATTTCAAAGATCCTCACTTCGCTGTAGGACCGGGTATGGACACGGTGAGGATCGATCTTCTCTATCAATGACTCCACGAATTCCTTATGATCGTTGCCTGAAAAGGCTATGGAAAACAAAAAATCAAACGCGTCTCTTCCGGTTTGGTGAAGGGAAAGAGCAAATTCACTTCCTTTAAAGAACCTTTGCAGGTTTCCTGACCTTCCCGATAAACTATCCAACGCCAACAACCGAGCTTCTAACCCCTCTAAGGAAGGGATGTATGAAAACCGGATCCAGATGGGCTGGCTTACCAAAGTATTCCACGCCTGGACCGGATCACGGGTTTCAAACACAAAAACCGCTTCGGCAGAAACTACCTCCGCCGGATGAAACTGTTTTTTAAAAAATGAGGTGGAAATTAAAAAATATACCACCAGGCCAAATGCCAACAGTAATAGAATAATCAACAGTCGTTTTACAATGTTAATCATGAAGAAGCATTTGAAATTGAACACAGCCTGGGAATATATAAAAAACACAAAAAGGAGCCAGGTATCGTCCTGGCCCCTCTACGGCCTCTTTGCATGCTGAAACTGACTAAAAAATCGGTATTACTCAGGCTCACAACATTAGCAATTTCCACTATAAGCCGTTATAAGGAATTAATTGGCCGAGATCTTATCCAGCACAGCCATAACTTCTTTGACATGGGACCGGGATACTTCCAGCAATTCTTTTTCTTCAGCATTAAGGTCCAGTTCCAGCACCTTCTCGACACCGTTTCTTCCTAAAATAACGGGTACACCAAGATAGCAGTCATCAATGCCATATTCTCCTTCCAGTTTGATGCAGACAGGGAATACCCTTTTTTGGTTTTTAATAATGGCTTCCACCATTTGCGCCGCAGCCGACCCGGGAGCATACCAGGCAGATGTTCCCATTAACTTGACCAATTCCCCGCCACCGAATTTTGTTCTTTCGATGATCGCGTCAAGTTTACCTTTTTCAATCAGTTCGGTAACGGGTATACCTGCCACCGTAGTATATCTTGGCAACGGAACCATAGTATCGCCATGACCCCCCATCAGAATGGCCTGAATCTCTTTTGGAGAAATATTCAGTTCGTCGGCGATAAAAGCCCTGTAGCGCGCGGTGTCCAAAATGCCGGCCATACCGATCACCTTGTTTCTCGACAGCCTGGAAGTAAGGTGCGCCTGGTAAGTCATCACATCCAGGGGATTGGAGACGACGATGATAATGGCATCAGGGGAATGTTGTACGACGTTTTCCGTCACCGACTTCACGATACCCGCATTCGTTTCGATCAGGTCGTCGCGGGTCATGCCGGGCTTTCTGGGAAGACCGGAAGTAATCACCACCACATCGGAATTGGCTGTCTTTGAATAATCATTTGTGCTGCCAATCGTCCGGCTGTCATATACGTTGATGGGAGCCTTTTGCCAAATATCCAGGGCTTTTCCTTCAGCTACTCCTTCTTTAATATCTACCAGTACGATTTCTTCGGCAATTTCCTGATAGGCTAAAACATCGGCACAGGTAGCGCCGACATTTCCAGCTCCCACTACGGTTACTTTAGTCATGATTTATGATTTTTTATGAGATGATTTTCAAAACTCCGCAAAGATATTAAACTATGCCTGCTTAATAAAACAAAGCCAAAAATTCTTAACCTACAAATCCTTACTCAAACATTTGGGCCAAATTGAAGAACCCAAAGGAGCTTCTGTAAGAATTGAACAGCCTTTTGTTGTTGTTGTTGTAAAACTCCGCCAGGGAAGTCATCATTTTTGCTTTGATTTTGGGGTTGCTCTCAAATATTTCCTGGATAATATAATTTGGAATCAATATCAGGTCCGCTTCCTCCGACTGTACGATGGCCGTGTATATACGGCGGGTATCCGGAAGAAAGCAGTTTTCCCCAAATGCGCCCCCTTTCTTTACTTCCAAAATCTTCTCAAAATTGTCCTTGATGTCAATATTCAGGCTTACCTCCCCTTTTTTTAAGATATAGATAGCCTGGCTGGGATCGTTTCTGAAAAATACCACTTCGTCACGGACATATTTCCTAAAATGAATTCCCGGTAAAAATCTCACCATTTCCGTAGGCCGTAATGACTCAAAAAACTGAACTTGGGAAAAGAATTCCAAAAGTGCCAGCTCGGGATCTGTATAGGTCCTTCTAAAAGGGTTCCGCATTTTCATTGCTTTTTAAAGTAGAGGACGGTACTTGTAAACGGGGATATTTTATAACGGTCGTCGATCCGAAGCCCGACTACCCAAACAATTTGATCTTCCGAGCAAAGGACCTTCACATTCTGCTTGTGAATCAACGGCACCTTCAAATCTATTAAAAAATCGCTGATTTTTTTGAATTTTTACATTCCCAACGGACGAAACCTGTCCCCCGATTTCCAGTTTCTGATTTGCAGGGGAAACCTGAGCTTTTCTCTGTCCAGCATCGCGTTCAGCGAGGATCTGTCGGGTTGAATGTCGCCCTGCAGCGTCAATATCCCATAATGCATGTGGTCAGCTTTAAATTCGATCGCGGTCTCGTCTAGCCATACTTCCGCCTGTTGATCAGAATCCCTGGGTCCCAAAATAAGATGCTCCCTGTCCAGGTTGACGGAAAAGTCGCCTGAGAAAAAAGTCTTGCCTGATTCGCCGACTTTCAGGGACTGCACCATTGCTGATGTCTGGGAAAAATTAAACCCGTAGGTCCTGAGCCAGTAATACAGAAGGGTTTTTTGACCACTTGCTTTAAGCAGGGAATCACCTTTCAAATACCGATAGTCGCCTTCTTTTTCAACGTTGCTTTCGAGCCAGGTATCGAACAGGTAAAAAAATGCCCGGCCAGTGTCTTTTATCCGCCCAAAACTGTACAGCAAATTATCGGGAGCAGCGGGGTCAAATTCGTCTAGCGAGGGCATCACCTCATGCCGGAGAAAATTCCTCTTGTAGTCAATGGAATCGTTGCTGCTGTCTTCCCGCCATGAATAATTCTTTTTTAGCGCGAATTCCTGCAGTTCCCGTCGATAAAACGGCAACAGTGGCCTGATCATGTAACCGCGGCTGTCCGGCATACCGTAAAATCCCTCTATCCCGGTGCCACGCAACATGTTTAAAAATACCGTTTCCAGTTGGTCATCGGCATGGTGGGCCAGCAGCAGGCCTGAAAATCCCTCTTGATCCATCAGTTCCCCAAACCATTGGTAACGGAGTTCGCGCGCCGCCATCTGGGTCGATATTCCCCTTGCGTTTTTAAAGGAGAGGGTATCAAACCGCTTCACATGTACAATTAAACCCAACTGACGGGCCAGTTCCCTGACGAATACCTCATCCTCCTCGCTTTCCTCCCCGCGCAAGCCAAAATTGCAATGGGCCATGCTAAAGACAAAGCCACTGGCGTGAAGCAGGTGTGCCAGCACCGTACTGTCAAGTCCCCCGCTTATGGCCAGAAGGTATGGCTGGTTGACATCCAAAAGCTTCTTTTCCCGTATATATCGGATAAACCTGTCAAGCATAACCCCAAAAATACCATTTTCTGTTAATTTTGTGGCTGATACCAACTAGAATGCAAAGAAAGAAGTATTTATTGACCCTGTTTTTCCTTCTGGGGTCATTCTGTCTGCCGGTGTCCCATGCCCAAAACGCCGGCGACTCACGCCTGGAGATACTACAGGCGGACGCGTTACTGGGAGGTAGGGGATTTGAAAGGTTAATTGATGATGTGATCATGCGCCACCAGGACGCCCTGATCTATTGTGATTCGGCGCATTTTTATAGCAAGGAAAACCTGGCGAAGCTTTTTGGGAATGTGAGGATTGTGGATGAGGAGGACTCGGTAAGCACCTCAAGTACCTACGGAGAATACGACGGCAACACTCAAATCGCAAAACTGCGGAATCAGGTGGTCTTTAAGAACAAAGGCACTACCCTGTACACGGATTACCTGGACTATCACCGCGGGACGGGGGAAGCGGATTATTTTAATGAGGGGAAGGTGGTGGATTCCGTCAACGTGCTGACAAGCGAAAAGGGCTTGTATGAAACCCGGATGGACCGGATCACATTTACGGGTATGGTCGTACTGGTGAATCCTGATTACACCCTGAAGTCCAACGTACTATACTACAATACCCTTTCCCGGGAAGCCGAAACCACCGGCATCACCAATATTGAGTCCAGCGAAGGGGACAAACTCAATGCCCGCAAAGGCAGTTTTTACGATACCCAAAATAAAATCTTCCGTTTCTATGACGGGGATGTGGAAACAGAAACGAGCCGGATATCGGCCGAGACGCTTTTTTATGATGAAGCGGAACAATATTACGAGGCGAAGGAAAATGTAAGTATGTTTAACAAGGAGCGGAATGTGGAGATCTTCGGGGAGGAAGGAAAGTACTGGGAAAACCGGAAATATGCCATGGTCTATGGCAACGCCCTGGTACGGAGGTATTTTGAGGAGGATACCCTTTATATGATCGCCGACACGCTGATCTCCCAGGACGGCGAAGACGCTTCCAACCGGTATTTACAAGCCTATTCAAACATGCGGATGATAAAGTCGGACTTGTCCGGCAGATCCGATTCCATGGCTTATATTTATTCAGACTCAACCATCCATCTGTATGGCGATCCTGTATTATGGAACAACAAAAGCCAAATTACCGCCGATAGCATACGCTTTTTGATCGCCAATGAGGAAATAGACAGGGCTTTTTTGAAAGACAATGCCTTTGCGGTCACTAGGGATACCCTCAACAACTTCAACCAGATGAGGGGCAGAAAAATGACCGGATACTTTCTGGAGGGAGAACTGAGCAAGCTGGACGTGGAAGGAAACGGCGAATCCCTCTATTTTGCCCTGGCAAACGACAGTACCATCCGGGGCGTGAACAAGTTGCTCTGCGGCAGGATTATCATGCATTTTACCGAAGGCCAGGTGCGGAGCATCAGCCATACCATCAAGCCGGAGGCAAAATTTACCCCGCCTCATTTGTTGCAGGAGGGCGACACCGCCCTGGAGGGTTTTGTCTGGCGGGGGGACGAACAGCCGACCATGGCCATTGTCAACGACTGGAGGATGCCCAGGGCACCGGAAGAAAATGAATTTAATTTCTTCAATGAGCCTGATGTAGAGTTACCCATGCCCACGGATGATGAAATACAAAAATTGTTGGACCAAAGCGGGGTGACGGCTTATAAAAGCGTAAATTCCCGAAATCTGACGGTGGCGGTCAGGGGGCAATCCCGGCCGATAACGGAGGTTGAAAGATAAAATTTTATCACCCTTAACATTTTTTAACCACTAATTCTTTAAAAGCCGAAACCTTATGCGTATTTTTATAGTATATCTAATTAAAATTTTATTCATCAGACAGGCTTATTGATAGAAATTTACATGAAGTCCCTTTTTTCGTTTTTTGCGGTGGTGTTGTTGCTTCTGCATCTGAATGCTGAAGCCCAGGTGCGTGTATTAAATGAAGCAGTGGAATTCAATGGTAGAGTTAACACTTCCCAGAGGAAGTCGCTGATTCTTCAAAACGAATCCGACCAGCACAAGGAATACATTTTGAAATTTATGAGGGGAAACATCGCTTCGTCCCAAAATATAAAAATCTGCCTGAACAATACCTGCTATGATCCAAAAAAGGATTTGGCAAAGGTAAAACTCAGTTTAGCCCCGGGAGAAGTATATACGGATTTGTACCTGGAATTCGAACTTGGCATCACGAGTGCAAAAGGGACATTCGACCTTCATTTTGCCAACACCCAGAATCTTCGGGATATTTTCATCGTTGAGGGCGTTTATAACGTGGAAAACCCGGAGAGTGGGGGTAACGAGGTGGACAACAAGGATATCAAGCTGGGAAGTGTGTACCCCAATCCCGCGAGCAGGGTAGCCCAACTGGAATATGAAATTAAAAATCCCGCGATCAATGCCAGAATAGTAGTCAACAGCATCATCGGAAACCCGGTGTACGATCTAAAGCTTAACCCCAAAGACAAGTCTGTTTTTATCAATGTGGCGGACCTGGATTCAGGCATCTATTTTTATACTTTAATTGTGGACAACAAGAATATCGTCACCAAGAAGTTCGTTGTCAAGAGGTAGCCAAGGTCCTGCCCTGTAGTTTGATGGGGAATATTAATCCTGTATATTTGCATTGCGAAAAAAGATGAGAAAAATTGGTTTTCATATAGTGGTGTTGTTTGTCGCGGTTTCTTTCAGTGCGTGCGGTGAATTCTATAAATTGGAGAAGAGCACGAATTGGGATGAGCTTTATGAAGCGGCAAACAGATATTACCAAAACGAGGATTACAATAAGGCTATAATCCTGTACGATAAGGTCTTGCCTGTAATCCGCGGCAGTGAAAGATCCGAAATTGCGGAATTCAATTATGCCTATGCCCATTTCCATACGAAACGTTATATAGAGGCGGCCGGATACTTCAAGACGTTTCACGACACCTACAACAGGAGTCCGATGGCTGAGGAAGCCTTTTTTATGCATGCTTATTCCCTTTATCTGGATGCTCCTGACTATAACCTGGACCAGAGAAGCAGCAAAGAGGCGGTAAACGCGATACAGATGTTTATCAACCGCTTTCCCAACTCAGAATCATACGACCGGGCCATGGGAATGATCAACGACCTTCAAAAAAGGTTTGAGGAGAAAGCCTACCAGGAGTCCAAAATGTATTACAGGCTCACGGAGGGTTTGTTTCCCGGAGACTTCTACCGCGCCTGCATTGTCAATTTCCAGAATTTTGCCGACAAGTTCCCGGACAGCAAATACAACGAAGAACTGGCTTTCAGGCTGGTGGAGGTGAGTTACACCTATGCCGACAACAGTATCTTCAGCAAAAAGGAAGAAAGGTTGAAACAGTCCCTGGAATTTGGTGACGAATTCCGTAAAAAATACCCCGAGAGTTCCTACATGAGCAATGTAGGAAACATTATATCCCGGGCCGAGAGCACCTTGGAGTCCCATATTAAGCTGAAAAAGGAATATGAGCGAAGGGCGGCAGAGGCAAAAGCCCTGGCAGAAAAAGAAGAGGCAAGTGCTGAAGCCAACGAGGCTTTGGATCAGGTGAAAAATAATCCATAAAAGAACATTCTTAAAATACAATAAAATGGCAGTTAATCCATCTATCGTTACCCGGGATTTGGACAAAATCGCGGAAAAAACCGGTAATTTATATGAGTCACTGCACGTGATTTCTCAAAGGGCTAAACAAATTTCCACCATCATGAAGGAGGACCTGAACAACAAGCTGTCTGAATTCGCATCAACGGTGGACAACCTGGAGGAGGTATTCGAAAACAAGGAACAGATTGAAATTTCCAAGTTTTACGAAAGAATGCCGAAACCAACAACACTGGCCCTGGAGGAATTCATGGAAGACAAGATCATGTTTCGTCATCCGGATGTAGAAAGTGGACAATAAAATTCATGCGACTGCAGGGTAAGCGGATATTACTTGGCGTAACCGGCAGTATTGCTGCTTATAAAGCAGCCCATTTTACGAGATTATTGGTCAAGGAGGGAGCAGAAGTACAAATCATCATGAGTACTTCTGCTCTTTCTTTTATCACACCCCTAACCCTGGCTACCCTATCCAAAAAACCTGTGCTGGTGGAATTCCAGAACGACGGTACGGGGGAATGGAACAATCACGTGGCCCTGGGAATGTGGGCTGACTTATTTGTGGTAGCTCCTCTTAGTGCCAACACGCTTTTTAAGTTTGCGAAAGGCGCCTGTGACAATTTATTGACTGCGACCTACCTGTCTGCTAAATGCCCGGTGATGGTTGCTCCGGCTATGGACCTGGACATGTATCGGCACACCGCCGTGAAAGACAACCTGCAGGCACTCCGAAGTTATGGCAACACCATTCTGGAGGCGGAAGAAGGTGAACTGGCAAGTGGCCTTCACGGTGAGGGAAGGCTGATGGAACCTGAGCATATGGTTGAACATGTGCTGAAGCATTTCCAGGACCTGGATATGCTTGCGGGGAAGCGGTTTTTGGTTACCGCCGGCCCCACCTATGAGGCGATAGATCCGGTGCGGTTTATCGGCAACCATTCAAGTGGCAAGATGGGCGTGGCCGTAGCCATGGAAATTGCCCAAAAAGGAGGGAATGTTGAGCTGGTTTTAGGCCCAGGGGCACTGGAGCCATCGCACGCCAATATTCAAACCCACCGTGTCCGCAGTGCGGAAGAAATGTACGAGGCCGCAAAAGAACACCATGATGAGGCGGATTGTGCGGTTTTTGCCGCCGCCGTAGCTGATTTTGCTCCCTTACAACCTTCGGATCAAAAGATAAAAAAAGACCAGGCAGAAATGAGCATCCCGCTAAAGAGAAACAGGGATATCGCGGGAGAGTTGGGTAAAGTGAAGCGTCCGGGACAGGTGCACGTGGGCTTTGCTTTAGAGACCGGGGAGGAAGAAAAAAACGCGAGAAGCAAACTAGAAAAAAAGAATTTTGACATGATCGTTCTTAATTCATTGCGGGATGAGGGGGCAGGCTTTCAGCATGACACCAACAAAGTGACCTTTTTCTTTAAAAACGGAGAAAAGGAGCAGACGGGGCTGCTTCCCAAAACGAAAATTGCCGGATTGCTCGTCAGTCACATCAGGAAGTTGCTTGCTGCTGTTCTTTTGCTGCTTCTGTGCAATCCGGTGTCGGCACAACAACTCAATTTTACGGTAACCATAAACAGTGACCGGGCCAATACCCAGGAAAGGGATATCTTTGAAAACATGAAAGCCGCCTTTGAGCAATTTTTGAACGGGACCAACTGGATCGAGGACGAATTCAGCCCACATG
>DATGOS010000102.1:0-4105 GCA_035305725.1 Cyclobacteriaceae bacterium | reverse complement strand
TTCTGGCGGATACAGTGCGTTCCAAACTGGTGTACTCCGGTATCTCCCCGTGGACTAAAGTGACAATGGCCCGGGCAAATTCCTTGGATTCCTCATAGGTATACTTACCTCCCAGCGGAATGTATACATGTAAGCCTGTGGAACCACTTGTCTTGCAGTAACAGGGCAAATCTACACTGTCCAACAGCGCCTTGGTGACCCGGGCAGCTTCGATCACCTGCTCAAAAGTGTTATCGTCAGGATCCAAATCAATGATGCAGAACGTTGGATGGTCAGGTTTCTTTGTGGTGCTGCTCCATGGATTCATTTCTATAGTGCCAAGGTTGGCAACATACAGTAATGTAGCCTCATTGCTGCTCACTAGAAAATGCTTGTCCCGGTCATCCCCTTCCGAATGGTACAGGTAAGTATCCATCCATGACGGTACTTTACCGGTCACGTCCTTTTGATAAAAACTTTTACCCTTTATCCCATTAGGGAAACGGTTCAGCGATTGGGGCCGGTTCTTTAGATACGGCAATATATAGGGGGCAATTTGGTAATAGTAGTTGATCAGGTCCCTTTTATAGATCTTTTCTTCCGGCCAATACAGTTTGTTCAGGTTGGTGAATTTGAGCGAATGGCCATTTATTTTTTTGACCTGCGTCTTTTCCGTGGGGTTCAGCAGGGTCTTTCTTCCGGATTTTGGCGGGGCTTTAATGATCTCCGGGAGTTCATCGGATTTTACCAGGGCTTCGGCCGGGGCGGCCTTTTCCCTGACAACATCCTTAACATTTTTGTCCTCCCGTAACGCGACAAAGGAGGGATGCCGAAATACCCCGTCCGATGTTATTTCCGTAAAATTGATCTCACAAACCCATTTTGGTCTCAGCCAGGTAACGGTGGCCTGTGGAGGATCGGGCCGGAAGCGGGAAGGCTTGTTGTAGTCGGGTTGCTTTTCAAAAGGACTTTCCTGAACAATATCAGCTTCAAACCTCTTAAGTAGTTCCTCTTGCTGTTGCCTCTTAAACCCGGTACCCACTTTACCCACATAAGTGAGTTTACCATTGTCGTAAACGCCCGACAGCAGCGAACTGAATGGTTTGGGTGTGCCCTCATTTTTTGTATACCCGGCGATGATCACTTCCTGTCGCCGCCGTACTTTTATCTTGAGCCAGTCCTTCGACCTGCTGCCCGGCAGATATTTGCTGTCCGAACTTTTGGCGATAATACCTTCCAGGGCCATTTTTTCCGCCGTCTCAAAAAAATCCGTTCCTTTGGCTTCAATTCCATATCCCGCGCGGATGGTTCCCTGTTCCTCCACCAGGGACTGCAAAACCGCCTTTCGTTCGTAAAGCGGAAGTCCCATCAAATTCTTTCCGTTCAGCCAAAGCACATCAAATACATAATACAGCAATTGCCCATCAGCCTCACTCCGCCAATTTTGTAAGGTCCCAAAATCGGATACGCCTTTTTCATTGACCACGACGATTTCTCCGTCCACAACGGCATGAAGCCCCCATTCCTGCAAGGATTCCGTGATGGGATAATATTTTTCCTTAAAGGATTTGTTGTTTCTGGACTTCAGTTCCACATCCTGGCCGTTCAAAAATGCAATGGCTCGGTAACCATCCCATTTTATTTCATATTCCCAACCCGGATCATCGAAAGGCTTGTCCACCAGGGTGGCCAGCATGGGTTGAACAAAATCGGGAAATTTTGCTTTTTTTCCTTTCTTGAGAATTTCGTCCACATCCAGTTTAGGTGAAGGAACGTTGGCTCCTTCCCCATGCACCTGGTTCTCCAGCGTTGCTTTTACTGCCTTTTTGGGCGCTGGATTAGTAGGTTTTTCTATTGTTTTGCTTTCCACGGGCTCAGCGTATTTAATCACTGCACCTTGTTCAAATACTTGAAGTTTAGGCGCTATAAGCTATATAATACACAAAAAAGATGCCCGGAAAACCCGATAGGACTAGTAAGCAGCTATTGGCGGAGGAAGGGGTGTGGCTTATTTCACACGAAATATAAATTGATAAGGAAGCAGGTCCACTTCTACCTCAAAATCACTAAATCCTGCGGCCTTAAGCTCCGAAACCACCTGGTCCATCGAAATCTTATGGTCCATTGGAGGCCCCACGGGAAGGTCTGTTTTGAAATAGTCGATGATGAACAGCTCCCCGGAGGCGCCCAGTCCATTTTTGACTTTGGCAAAATACGCTACGCGGTCTTCGATATGGTGGTAGGTATTGGCCAAGAACACCATATCCACTTCACTACTTTTTAATTCCGGACTGTCATACGGAATTTTTCGTAAGGCGATTTTCAAATCTTTTAAATTTTCCCTTTCCAGGCGGGACCTTAAGTAATCCTGAAATTCATCATTGACATCTGCCGCAATTACTTCCGCTCCGGCTTGCGCAAGTTTGATGCTGAAATAACCCGAACCTGCCCCAATGTCCATGATTTTCTTGCCCCGGATATCCCCGAGGTAGGCCAACACTTTTTCCGGCTGCTGGTATGCGTCCCTTTCAGGCGAATCAAACCTTTGTGCCAACTGCTTGACCGATGACTGGTGCATATATTCATTGGCACTCATAGCAGGTTTATGTTGATGCTTTTGCCCCTCTTTGTTGTGGTGGTGTTGTGCCTGAGTGCTGAAGCAGCAGACAAGCACGCCGATCAAAGTCATTTTTAACTGCAATACAAGCTTTTTCATAATCCGCGGTTTTTCATGGATGTGTTGACGCATTTTTAGCGTCGCCTGAATAAATTTCCCACTATTTTTTTGGATTTCATAACCAGAGCCAGAAACATTTCCATACACTTTTTGACAGCGTATCCATGACTGTCTTTGTATAATAAAAAATCTCCGAATCAGGGCATTCCCCAATCCGGAGTTTCTCACTTAGAAAAATAAATCTTAAGTACTACCAGGGTTTGCCGGTGTCCTGAATAATCCAGGGCTTGGACCAGGGGCTATCTGCGCCCAAAGCTCCGGAATAGGGAGTGATCTGCAGGTTTTCCAAAGCCTCGCTTAGGTTGGAAGCGTTGTTACTATACTCATCATTTCCATAACCAAACCTCACGGCCACCACCTCCTGATCTGCCTCGGGCCCTGCCTGGAGATTTGGATAGCCGGTCCTCCTATAGTCCAGAAAAGACTCGGTCGCTGCCGTCCAGCTTGCTATCCACTTTTGGATTAGAATTCTTTCCAGGCTGTTGTCAAATGCCACCTCCGCCTGTTCCATAAAGGCTTCGTAACCATCTGCCTGGCCCCAGGTTTCCATTGAATTTTTGATACCATTGTTGTAGTGGGTTTCCGCGTCTCCCACATTCCAGCCTTTCAGGGAAGCCTCTGCCAATATAAAACTTACTTCCGCAGCGGAAATTATCCTGGCCTTCAAAATATCGCCTGGCGAACCGGGCGTTGCATAGATGGGGGCCAACTGGGAGACATGTTGGTTTTGCCTTCCCTGACCCGGTGAAGGGTTGCCGTTGTATGCATCGGGGCTCAAGATGCCCGGGGGCAGGCCCACGTACAAGCCGGTGTTGTAAGAAGCCAGGTTGGGGTTAAATCGCCGGGTAAATTTAACGTCGTCGTACAACTGGACAAACTTGTCATATTCATAAGTCACCACATCAAGGGCTTGTCCGTCGGCATATATGATGTTGTCCGCTGCGGTGGGCAAGTTGGGATCCGGTACCCACTGTACCCTCACCGAATCAAACCATACCGGTAGCCGGGGATCATTAGTCCCGACCAACTGGTCAATCAGCGTCTGACAGGCCTGGTACCGCTGAAAATCATCAGCTGAGCCAGGGGTGTTTCTTGACAGCCAAATATCATTCGAACTGCCGGTATAGTCCAGGGTAGCGTCCTGATCGGGGGTCTGCATGTAGATTCCGCTTTGGTACACGGCTTCTATTCCTGCTCTGGCGATATCAGGTTTTTTATCAGATATCCTCATGTAGTAGCGCAACAACAGGGAATTGGCGAACCTGTGCCACTTGGTCACATCACCTGAAAAATAAACATCATTGGCACTGGTCAAGCCTTCTTTGGATCCGGCGGAAAATATTTGCGCAGCCTGTTGCAAATGGTTGATGACCGCATCATAAATTGCCT
>DATGOS010000101.1:0-4092 GCA_035305725.1 Cyclobacteriaceae bacterium | reverse complement strand
CCTGCTGGACAAAAATTTCGGATACAGCCAGGGGTACAACCTGGCGCTGGACCGGCTGCGGGACAAGTACGAGTATTATGTTTTGTTGAATTCGGACGTCCTGGTCACCGGGGGCTGGGACGAAAGAATGATTCAATGGCTGGATTCCCGGCCCGATGTTGCCGCGGCCCAACCAAAAATGCTTTCCCATCAAAGAACGCCCTATTTTGACTATTCAGGCGCGGGCGGTGGATTCCTCGACAGCCTGGGTTATCCTTTTTGCAGGGGAAGGTTTTTTAACCGGGTGTAAAAGGACGAAGGGCAATACAATGACCGGATTTCTGTAGACTGGGCATCCGGGGCGTGTTTCTTCATCCGATCCGAGGATTTTCATAAGGCTGGTGGGTTTGACAATGCTTTCTTTGCCCATATGGAGGAGATAGACTTGTGCTGGAGGCTAAGGTTATCAGGCAGAAAGGTATTTTATAACGGCGCCGTGGAAGTTTACCATTTAAATGGGGGTACACTGCCATCTTCCAGTCCTTTAAAGACTTTTCTGAATTTTAGAAACAATTTGCTGATGCTCTATAAAAACCATTCGAAGACAGACTTTCTCGGGGTTTTTGCAGTAAGGCTGTTGTTCGATCTGGCCGCCGGAGTACATTTTGTCCTTACCGAAGGCTGGAGTCACGGGCAGGCTGTGGTTAAGGCCTACTTTGACTTTTTCAAAAAAAGGAAATCTGTGCAACGGACCCTTCCTTTGGCATCAAAATTGACAAAGGACGTTCAGGAGAAAAAAGTCTGTTCAATTGTGCTTTCTTATTATCTGGGAGGCAAGCGTTCCTATGAAGAGCTTTAGTCAAACAGTACCGGATTGTTCATCTTTCGCAGGTATTTTCGGACTTTCATCATCATGGCAAGGGTGACATACATGATGACGGGTGAGCCGAAAGTGATAAATGAGGAATAAATAAAAAACAACCGGATGCTATCAATGGGAAAATTAAATTTCTCCCCCAGCCTGGAACAAACGCCAAAAGCCCTGTCTTGAAAAAATAGTTTAAGTTTCTCCATTTTGTTCGCTGTCTTGAAGAGGATAAAATTACAAAAAATACAATTATAATTGCCCATTTAATAAATGTTATATGAAATATCCCCAAAATCTGCTTTTATACGGTGTTCTGTTTTTTATATCATCCTGTTCGTTGCAGTCCGTCATCAATAAATCCTCGGATCAACAATTGGCGGTATCACCCGCCCCCCTGGAATTACATGGTGATTCTGTCCGGTTTTCCCTGGACGCAACCCTTCCTCCGAAGATGATGAAGAAAAAGGTCACGTACGCGCTTACTCCGCGATACGAGTATCAGGGCGGGGTACATAATTTTGACGAGCCAGTCGTTTTTGACGGCGATCAAATGGACAGAAGGGATTCGGCTGAGCAGCAAAAATCTTATTTTATGCCCTACCGGGATGAGATGAACGGAGGGAATTTGACGGTCGTCGGCCGGGCCAGCCATAAAAAATCCGGAAAAATGCTCAGTACTCCGGAAATGACGCTGACGCAAGGGGTGATTACCACGCCCCAATTGGTCAGGATAGGACAGTTTGCCCCGGATGAGGACATTCCGACCGTGGGGTATTTTATGGACCACAACTATGATAACCTGGAGGAGTTGGAACCCATAGAAGTGGAGTTCTTTTTTGAGCAGGGCAGTTCGGTGCTACGGCCCAGTGAGGTCAATTCAGATCGCGGAGAGTTTCTTAAGGCTTTTATCGCCAGCGAAAACGTAACAAAAACCGTGACCATTACCGGGACGCACTCTCCTGAAGGATCGGAAAGGGTCAACCGTGACCTGTCCAAAAACAGGGCGGAGGTCATTGAGAAATTTTACAGGGAGGAGATGCAGCCATATGATTACCGGGATGAAGCCGGTGATATCCAGTTTATTCTTCTGCCCGTGGTGGATGACTGGTCGGATTTCAGGTTGCTGTTGGCGTCCTACGACAAGATCAGCCCGCAACAAAAAGAAGCGTATCAAAACATCATGTACGGACCGGGGGACTTTGACGAAAAAGAAAGACAAATGCAAAAACTTCCTTCCTATAAAACCGTTTTTCAGGACCTGTATCCCCAGTTGAGAATTGCGAAAACGGAAATTCTGGCGGCAAAGGAGAAAAAGACCGAAGCGGAAATTGCTGTTTTGGCGGCACAAATCGTCCGGGGTGATGCCCGGGGCGATGAGCTTACCGAAGAAGAACTGGCGTTCGCGGCTTCCATCAACCCGAGTTGGAACGAAAAAGTGGCCATTTATGAAGCCCAGGCACGTATTCACAACAGTGTCCCCGCCTATAACAATTTGGGCGTTGCTTACCTGAATCAAGCCAACCGTACTGCCGACAGGACAGCAAAAAATAATTTGCTGTCTCAGGCACAAAAAGCATTTCAGCAAGCAATTACCATGGAAGAAAGTGCGGCAGCATATCATAACTTGGGACACAGCCATTTGCTTGCAGGAGATTATGTCAGCGCCTATGAGGCTTTTTATAAGGCCTCCCCGCTGTCAGAGGGAAACGAATCATTGAAAAGATTTAATGATGCCTCCCTCGGCGCCGTAGGTATTTTGAGTGGGGACTATAAACTTGCGGGGCTACACCTGGCCAATGCGCCGGAAAATGAAGTGAACCTGTTCAACAAAGGACTGGCTTTTCTGCTCGCGGGGGATTACAGAAACGCCAGGAACGCATTTGAGGAAAGTGCCATCGTCAACCGGTCCTATGGGTACGGTTTCTATGGACTAGCCCTGGTGGGAGCAAGAAGCGGTGATGAAATGTTGCTGTATGAGAACCTGAAAAAAGCCGTTCAAAACAACACGTATCTTAAAAACCGGGCAGCTACGGATCTCGAATTCAGGGCATTCCGAAACAAGGCGGGCTTTCGTGAGGCGATCAGGTAAAACTTGAATTTTTGAATTTGTCTGTTTAACAGTATTATTACGTCCTCGATAGCACGGAGCAGGATCAAAAACAGAAAAAATAAAATGCACATAGAACGAAACACGTCCCGTACGGAAATATTCGAACAAGTCCGGGCCTGGTTGAATTTAGAAGGATTTCTCATTCAGCGTCAAGATATGACCCGCCCCTGGGGAGGATTTTTTGTGCTGGAGGAATCCCAGATTGACAAGTTTAGGAAACGTTTTTTTCCCGAAGTCACCTTCTCGGAATCCCAGCTAAAGAATAAACTCAGTCCCAAAATCCTTTTGGTAGCGCCCGAAAGCCGCCTTTCCTGGCAATACCACCACCGGAGGTCGGAAATCTGGAAGCTGATCGCAGGCGAAGGGGGGGTGGTCACCAGTCAGTCCGATGAAGAAGGGCCCCTGCAAATTCTCAGGCTAGACCAGGTGGTGAGGCTGGCACAGGGGGAACGGCACCGGTTGGTAGGACTTAGCAACTGGGGTGTGGTGGCTGAAATCTGGATGCATACCGATCCCGGAAATCCCTCAGACGAAGCGGATATTGTAAGGGTTCAGGATGATTTTAAAAGAACCTAAACCAGGGCCTTGTCCCGGCCGCTATACAAGGCGTGTTTGCCAGCGGCTACCAGGGTTTCCAGTGCCGCCTAATTGAGTGCCTTTTCCGCTGTCAGGGCTGTCGCGCCAAGAATGGCCGAATCCTCCAGTTCGGAAACATAGATTTTTAATGAACCGGAGATGGCCTTGTAGGGGAAGGTATCCAAAATCCGTTGCAAAGAATCGCTAAATAGTGGATAGGCCCTGCGGATGGAGCCTCCGATGACGATGGCTTCCGGGGAGTAGGCCAGCAATATCCTGTTTATGAAATTACCCAGATGTTCGCCAAATTTTTCAAAAAGCAATACCGCCGCTTTTTCTCCTCTTTCAGCCCTGGAGGCGGTTATTTTGGCATTTTCGCCAGCGAAAGCCTGAAAGAATTTATTGCTGCAGTAGTCTTCAAAGGTTTTATCCAGATACGGGAAGGCGCCCCATTCGCCCGCACCGCAGAGATTACCCGCATATAGGCTGGAATTGGCTATGATGCCGGTGCCGATGCCGGTACCCAGTGTAAACCCGATCATGTGCCGGTGAATTTTCG
>DATGOS010000100.1:0-3192 GCA_035305725.1 Cyclobacteriaceae bacterium | reverse complement strand
TCCGCATTTCGGATATCATTATTCCAGTCACTTTGCCAAACCCCGTAAAAAACCAGGTCAGTGCCCCGGGACCGGGCTACCTGAACACCCAAAGTATCTGAATAGGTATTCAAAAAGGCTGGCTTACCATCCGGTGCGTTTCCGAAATTCGCCAGTCGCGGACCATAGATACCTGACCAATAATGGCCACTGCCTCCCAATTCCAGATTCGGTTCAAATTGAATTGCCCAAATCGTTTCTGTATTATTTGGCGGATTTTGGTTTCCGTAACGGAACAGGTCCCAGTAAACATCCCCAGTGCCAAACACATCGTTTTGTTCTCCAAAACGTTCTGTCATTAACGCGTAACCGAAGTCATTGATCACCCTTGAGGAGGCATCTACCGCTTCCTGAAATTTAGACTGGGCAAGGTATACCTCCGTTAACAGGTGTAAGGCGGCACCTTGGGTAAGCCTTCCCGGGGCTGTTTCGGATCCCGGCGCAGGCAAGTTTTCACTTGCAAAGGCCAGATCCGACTCAATTTGGCTGTACACTTCCGCTTTGGGAGTGCGGACAAAATCTACCTTGGCTCCCTCAATTACCTCTGTGATCAAAGGAACGTCTCCCCATAGCGTAACCAATAACCGGTAACACCATGCCCTAAAGAATCTCGCTTCCGCCAGAAAGATGTTTTTCTGTGCTTCACTAGCCCACAGGTCCTGGTCTAACTCCTCTATGGATTTAATTAGGATGTTGGCCATTTGAATTTCTTTATATAGCGACAGCCACCAATTATTTAGAATATTATACTGCGGCGTAATGCTGGTTTCATAATTGGTCAGAAAACGCTGGCCGCCAGGGGTTTCACCGTCGTATCCTATATCCGTTCCCATGCCAAACAACCCATAACTTTGATCCCGGGTGTTGTACCATTCCCGGACGTCTGAGTAAAGTCCATAAATCCCCCCCTCAATCCCATCAGGACTCGTATAAGCATTTGATGGTGTCAGGAAGTCCTTGGGCTTTTCTTCCAGCATCTCGTCATCGACACAACCGGAAAAGATGAACAACAACGCAATCACGGCGACCCATCTTTTTTGAAAAATAGATATGTTACTTGAATTTCTCATCATCTTAGATTTTTTAACAGCAGTTAATATTGTCATGCTAAATTTCATATCAAAAACCCAGTCTGATACCAAGGCTTATATCCCTCATCATCATATCATACCATCCACCGAGTTCCGGATCAAAGCCTTCCCAATCTGTCCAGGTGTAGAGGTTCTTTCCGCTGATATAGATTTGCAAATGTTGCAGATTGTATCTATCCAGTACGCTAGGGTTGACGCTGTACCTTAGCGCGATATCCTGCAACCGCACAAAGCTTCTGTCCTGGTAATTGCCCGAAGGAACCTTCGGATAGTTGTAAACCGCGGGAGCATCCGTAACACCGTTGTCAGGTGTCCAGTTTTCTCTAATGGCCGGCTGGTTTTGGCGCTGTGCGTAATCATAATCGGAAGTGGCTTCAAGAAGCCGTCTCAGGTCCCCGAGGTAGTAGCCATTGCCCCCCTGGATAGAATTGAGCAGGAAGGAAAGTGAAAAGTTTTTGTAAGTGAGTTCGTTTCCGATACTGAACCGAAAATTGGGGGTTTCGTATCCGATAATTGTCCTGTCATCGCCCGGGTTAATGGCATTGTCGCCATTAATGTCTTCCAACCGGAACTGCCCCGGATAAAACCCTTCGTGGGTCTGTCCTGCATACAATTCCTCCTCTGTCCAAACTCCACCCGTACGACGATAATCATAAATGGCACTGATGGGCTCTCCGATAAACCACTCATTGCCAATATCATCTCTTCCATCACCATACAGGGTGACTATTTCATCCCGGTTTCTGGAAAATACAAACCTGCTTTCCCATCCAAGCGGGCCTTCAAGGTTAACCGTCCTCAGTTCCAGTTCAACCCCCTTGTTGCCAATCTCCCCGATATTGGTCCATACGTTTCGGTAACCTGTAGCTCCAGGAAGCGAGCGGGTTACCAAAACATCCTTGGTGCTGGCTGTATAGATATCGATTTCACCAGAAATCCGGTTGTTCAGGACAGCGTAGTCAATTCCAAAATTCATAGATTCCGTCGTTTCCCAACTTAATCCCGCATTGCCCAAGGTCGTAGGACCGATGCCGATAGCGGGTGTGGAGCCGAAAGCGTACAGCAAGGTTCCCATTCTTGAAAGACTTGAATACCGCCCAATCCCCTGGTTCCCGTTTTCCCCGTAGGATACCCTTAGTTTCAAATAATTTAACCAATGGTTGGCCCCTGCCATAAACGATTCTTCGGAGAGGTTCCATGCCCCGGACAGGGAATAGAAATCCGCGTATTTGTTTTGAGCCCCGAAACCGGAGAAGCCGTCTTTTCTGTATGTCCCGGTGAGCAGGTACTTCTCATTGAAGATATAATTGATACGGGCCATATACCCCACGGAACTCTCATCCCAAGCACCCGATCCAATGGAAAATTGCTCCGCAAACCCAACATTGTTGTAGCCAAGGATCTCATTAGAAAACCGGTTGGCATCAATATTTGAACTTTTTCCGAAGGTTTTGTCTCTGGTATAAACCAGGGTGACATCCAGATTATGATTGTCAGCGATTCCGCGGGCGTATTTCAGGATATGGTTATATATCCAGTTGGTGCGGTCCGAATTGGTTATTGTAGCCCGGCCATTGGTAGTCCGTCCTTCATAGGTGGTACTAGGATAATATACGTTATCCGTATTCGAGGTGTAGTTGTGGGAATAGTTGAAATCATACGTCAATCCCTCAATTTCCGGAACCTGAATCCTGGCATATCCGGTCGCAAAAATATTTTTCCTGATGTCTTCATTGTCAAAATATTCTGACCGTAACGGGTGCCTCATCAAAAACTCTTCATTAAACTGCACCGGATACATGCCGTTTTCATCATATTTACTGGCGAGTGGACTGGCGTTTTGTGCAAACTGCATATCAGCTTCTATTCCTGACTGGTCCTGATAGGCATAAGAAGTGTTTAAGCCCAGGGTGAGCCAGTTGGTAAGATCGCCCTCAACTTTACTGTTCAACGTGGTTCTTTTGTAACGATCGCCGACCTGCACCCCCTTTTGGTCTGTATAAGACCCCGACACGTAATAATTAAATCCCTCCCCTGCTCCTGAAATGCTTAAATTAAAATT
>DATGOS010000099.1:0-7639 GCA_035305725.1 Cyclobacteriaceae bacterium | reverse complement strand
CGGGATTCTCTAAAATTTTAAAGGGCAAAGATACGAAAAAGCTTGGAAGTACGGGAATGAAAGCACATCCGCAAGGACCTCTGCCAGCCTTTTCAATACTTCATAAAATACGGTGCAAAAAGGCAGGAGCAGGAACAATTTTAAAGTTCGTTTTCTAGTGTTTAAGACACAATTTTTTGTATATAAAAACAACTCCTCTTTCTTAAAGAAATAAAATTCTTATATTTGTTACTGCAATAAAAAATTGGTAACATTCGCATATAAAATTGGTTGTTTTCGGACAGCCCCTTCATAGTCAGCATGAAATCAGATGTTATTTTTACTCCTTTTCTCCATCAATTGTTTGAGACTTCCCTTAAAGGTTTTGAGGATGCAATTGCGGTAGTGGATCATGGACAAGGGATTACGTATAAGGAGCTTAACAAAAAGGCGGATAACCTGTCTTACGCGATTTTAACTACCGCGAAGGATGAGGAAATTATTGGCATAAGCACAAGCCGGTCCGTGGAAATGATTATAAGCATTTTGGCTATTCTAAAAGCCGGAAAAGCCTATCTTCCCCTCGATCCACATTTCCCCGAATCCCGGCTCATGCAGGTGATCAGCAATTCAAAGGTGAAATTTTGCCTGGCCAGGTCCTCGGAAGAAGGCCTGTTTAACAAAATTGGCCTGCATTGCATCGCCACCGACAGCAATACTGAATTCCCCAAAGTGGAGGTAACACAGTACAACCCTAACGCCTGTGTACTGTATACCTCAGGTTCGACGGGCAAGCCCAAAGGGGTATGTGTGCCTCATGTAGGCCTGGTGAATTTTTTGCTCTGGCAAAGGGATCATTCCAAAGCGGCACCCCACCTGAAGACTCTGCAGTTTTGTCACCTGAGTTTTGATGTTTCCATCGAAGAAATTTTCGTGCCGCTGATCACCGGAGGTACCCTCTATCTGATTGATGACAATTACAGGCTGGATTCCGGCAACTTGCTGGAATTTATAGAAGCAAATGGCATTCACCGGATGTACCTGCCTTATGTGGAGCTGCAGTATTTTGCGGAAGAAGCGGTCAGGACAAAGAAATTCCCCGGAAGCCTGGTGGAATTCATTACGGGAGGAGAGCTGTTGAAGATCACTCCACAAATTTCTACCCTTTTTAATGCGCTGAATAACGTTCCGCTTAAAAACAAATATGGCCCTACTGAGGCGAGTATCTGGGTCACGGAGCTGGAATTGAATGGCGACGCATCAAAATGGCCCGAGGTGCCCACGATCGGAAAACCTTTTGCCAATACCAGCATCATCATGTTAAATGATAAATTGGAAGCGGTGCCTGATGGTGAACCGGGGGAAATCTGCATTCACGGCATCTGCACGGCAAACGGGTACCTGAACGAGCCGGAGTTGACCGCCAAAAGCTTCATCGACTGGGAAGATGAAAACGGAAAGAAACTTAGACTTTACAGGACCGGCGATTTGGGCAGGTATCTGCCGGACGGCAATATTGAATTTCACGGTCGTAGGGACGGGCAGGTTAAAATCCGCGGCAATCGTGTAGAACTCGCTGATATCGAAATCCCCATCGCCCAGCAGGAGGGAATCCAACAGGCGGTCGTAATTGCCAGAGAAGATGTTCCGGGTAAAAAATATCTAGCCGCCTACCTTGTCAACCGGGACCGGGAAATTGACGTTAAGCAGCTACGGGATAAATTGCTGGGACTTTTGCCGGATTATATGATTCCTTCCTATTTTATTCAGTTGGAAGATCTGCCGAAAACGCCCAGCGGTAAAGTAGACCGTAAAAACCTTCCAAAGCCTGAAGCCAAAAGGCCGGATTTTGGGGTTTTGTACAGAAAGCCTTCCACAGAAATTGAGAAGCACATTGCCGAAGTCCTAATCAACATTCTGCAATATGACGTCATTGGTGTGGATGACAATTTTTTTGAGCTCGGCGGAAACTCCCTCTTGGCCCAGAAAACCATCTCCGAACTTAAACACCAATATCAGTATACGGTGCCCATTACGAAACTGTACCAGTTTCCGACAATTGCGGGCCTGGCTGCCTATATTCAAAACCACCAGTTTCCCGCCCAGACCATCCTCCGGAATGAAAGAAAAAAACATCCCCGGGGTCAGGAAGCTGATATAGCCGTTATTGGCATGTCGGGAAGATTCCCTGGGGCAAACAGCGTAGAAGCGCTTTGGGAAGTTTTGAAAAGCGGAAAAGAAACCATTACATTTTTCAAGGAAGATGAAGTAGACAACTCAGTCCCATCGTCAATCAAAAATGACCCCATGTATGTGAAAGCCCGGGGCATCGTCGAAGATGCGGATCAGTTTGACCCGTCCTTCTTTGGGATCAATCCCAAACTCGCTGAACTTATGGATCCCCAGCAGAGGATTTTCATGGAAATTGCCTGGGAAGCCCTGGAAAATGCGGGCTATTTCCCCCAAAACGGCCATAGCAACATCGGCGTTTTTGCCGGAAGCTACAACAACACGTATTACCTAAACAATGTACAGTACCATAAAAAACTGGTGGATCAACTGGGGGAATTCCAGGTCATGTCCGCCAACGAAAAAGATTACATTGCTTCACGGACAGCCTATCATCTAAATCTGAAAGGACCGGCGGTGAGTGTATATTCCGCCTGCTCCACCTCCCTACTGGCCATAGCCCAGGCCGTTGAAAGTATCAGAAACGGACAATGCGACATGGCTTTGGCCGGAGGAGCAAGTATCAATGCCCCCGTCAACAGCGGACACCTGTACCAGGAAGGGGCGATGTTGAGTGCCAACGGCCATTGCTCCCCGTTTGATGCCAATTCCACGGGGACCCTGTTTAGCGACGGTGCCGGGGTTGTCCTATTGAAACCGCTGAGCAAAGCCAAAGAAGACGGAGACAATATCTTTGCGGTAATCAAAGGGGTAGGAATTAATAATGACGGGGGAGAAAAAGGCAGTTTCACAGCGCCCAGCTCAGAGGGACAGGCGGGTGCCATCAGCATGGCCCTTCAGGACGCCCAGGTTGATCCTGCCTCCATCGCTTATATAGAGGCCCATGGCACAGGCACCCCTTTGGGAGACCCCATTGAAATAGAAGGCTTGGGCATGGCATTTGGACCTCAGGCACGAAACCAATATTGCGCGCTTGGCTCCATCAAAAGCAATGTGGGCCATTTGACAGCCGCAGCGGGGGTGGCGGGGTTTATCAAGGCGGTATTGAGCCTCCACAACAGATTAATTACACCTTCCCTAGGATTCAGTAAACCTAATCCCAACATAGACTTTGAAAACAGTCCGTTTTATGTAAGCCGGGAGCTGCAAAACTGGGAGTCGGAAACCGTCCGCAGGGCAGGCGTCAGTTCGTTTGGCGTGGGCGGCACCAATGTGCATGTGGTGTTGGAAGAATTTGAAGGAGAAGTCACCAGGCCCGAAACAGATTCCGGAAGAGGCAGTCAATTGCTTACCTGGTCCGCCAAATCCCCCGAAAGCCTAAAGGCGTACGGGCAAAAACTATCGGATTTTATTAAGCAACATCCTGAGGTGAACCTGGCTGACCTGGCATTTACCCTGCAAACCACCCGGGCACCATTCAACCACCGGGGATTCATGGTGGCTTCCAGTTTGGAAGAACTTGCCGGGAAGATGGGAAACACAGGCGACAATGCGGAAACCCACAGTTTAAAGGAAATTCCAGGAGAGGTGGTATTTTCCTTCCCGGGCCAAGGAGCCCAGTTCCTGGATATGGGTAAAGGCTTGTATGAAGGAGAAAAGGTATTTAGAGATGCCGTAGACACCTGTGCAGAGCTGTTGAAGGAGTACCTGAATGACGATATACGACAAGTGTTGTATCCGGAGGCCGCGGATCAGGAAGCTGAGGACAAAATTAAAAACACCCGATATACCCAACCGGCACTTTTTGTCACAGAATATGCACTGTCCCAGCTATTGATGAGTTGGGGAGTTCAACCCAGCATATTGTGTGGCCATAGCATTGGGGAATTCGTTGCCGCTCACCTGGCCGGGGTATTTTCCCTGAAGGATGCACTAAAAGTTATTGCGGCCAGAGGTCTGTTGATAAGCAATCTTCCTAAGGGAAGCATGCTGTCCGTCCGTTCCGCGGTAGATAAAATTGCAAACCTTATCCCGGAAGAGCTTTCCATTGCCGCGGTCAACACCAAAAACCTCAGCGTGGTGTCCGGGCCAGATGAATTCATCGCCACGTTTGCCCAGACCCTGGACCAGCATGAAATCCCCAACCGGATCATAAAAACCAGCCATGCCTTCCATTCCTCCATGATGGACGACATTGTTGATGATTTCAAGGAGGTGGTTCAGTCCGTTTCCCTGAAGACCCTCCAGAAACCCATCATTTCTACAGTCACGGGTACATGGCTGAAGGACGAGCAGGCCTCGGATCCGGCTTATTGGGCCGACCACCTTAGGAAAACGGTGAAATTCGCAGACGCCTTGGATACGATCTTCGCATTGGACAACCCGTTGTTCATTGAAGTGGGTCCCGGCAACGTCACGTCCTCACTGGCCAGGCAACACATGCCCGGCAGGCAGGCCTCCATTATCAGCAGCCTGGAAAGAAACGAGGAACAATCTGACATTCAAAGCCTGCTTAAAGCGGTAGGCCAGATGTGGCTAAACGGCATTGAGCCGGACTGGGATGCCATGTATGCCGGTCAACACAGGAGGAAAATATTAATACCCAATTACGCCTTCAACAAAAAGCGATACTGGGTTGACGCCCCGCTGCCTGAAGAAACCGGCTTCCAGAAGGTAAGCGATCCGGTTATACCAGCGGCTACCGGCCCGGCCAATAGCACAAAAACAAGCCGCGGCACGAGGGCGGAAAAACTCAGCTTGCGGATTAAGGAACTTCTAAATGAATCCGGTATAGCGGTTCCCGATACTTCCATGAGTTTTTTGGAGTTGGGTCTCGATTCGCTGCTGCTCACGCAGGTGTCCACCACCATTAAAAAAGAATTTGACATTCCTGTCACCTTTAGGCAGCTTAATGAAAAATACAACAGTCCCGCATTGTTGATAGACTATCTGGACAAGAACTTACCAGAGGAAGTGTACGGGAAGGAACAGGAAGAGACCAGCCGCCCACTTCCTTCTCCCGGAAGTAATTCCTCCGCCATTTTGCCGGAGGACCCCACCAGCCTTTACGCTGCCCTGGAGTCGGTAAACCGGCAGCTACTGCAGCTTTCCCAGCAGATGATCCACATGCAACAGCAACTTTCCAAAATCAACCGGGAACAAACTAGCATAACTTTTGAGGCTCCGTCTGTTTCAGCAAATTCGGGAAATAATTCTACGACGGAAAAAAAGGTACGGGAAAACAGTAACGGAGAGACGAAAAACAATAAATTTGGTTTCGAAGGTAAAAAAGGAGTTCCATACAACGGTAAAAATAACCAAGTTGCGGATGATTACTTTTCGGCACCCCCGGTTCCAGGGGCAAGGTTGGGCAAAGATCAAAACGGCAACCCAGCTTGGTTTGTACCAAATCCCGACCAAGAAGGTGGTTATCTCCAGCTAAATGAATAAGTATTTTTTCTATGAGTGACATTTCTTCAAAAAAGAAATCGGTAAGTTTTGATCCTTTCGCAGGGCCCGAAATTTCCCGGGTATTTCCACTTACTGAATCTCAGATAGAGATTTGGTTATCCTGTACCCTGGGAGGAGACCATGCGAACATTGCCTACAACGAATCCAATTCGCTTCGTTTCCAGGGAGCACTGGATGTGGAGGCTTTGGCAAAAGCCGTAGGTATTTTGACCGAACGTCACGAATCCCTGCGCTGTTCCTTCAGCAAGGATGGAAAGAACATGCTGGTATACAAAGATCTCCCCGACCAGTTTCTTTTTCAGGATATTTCCGGTCTACCCGCCCAAAACAAGGAAGCCTTCCTGAAAGACCATCTTAAAAGGGACGCCCTGCATAACTTCGACCTTGTGAGTGGGCCTTTGTTCAAAGCAACTTTGTTGAAGCTTGGTGAGCAGGAATATCATTTTACCTTTACCGCCCACCATATCATCATTGACGGCTGGTCCATTGGACTCATTATGGAAGAGTTGGGAACGTTATACTCTGACATCGTCCAGGGCAAGGAACCGGATCTGCCCGACCCCTATCCTTACAGTGACTATGCTAATGAACAAAGGGAATTTCTCAACAGTGAAGCCTATAAGGAAGTTGAAAACTTCTGGCTGGACCAGTATAAAGACAAAGTACCGGTAGTCAATCTTCCAACGGACCATGCCCGGCCACTTTTCAAGACCTATGCAAGCAACCGTCTGGATTATGAACTGGAACACAGCCTGGTTAAAGCTATAAGAAAAACGGGGATTGAATCAGGCTGTACCCTGGTCAATACCATACTGGGCGCGTTGGAGGTATTCCTCTCCAAAGTTACCGGTCAAAAAGACATTATAATTGGGGTGCCGGCCTCAGGCCAGGCACACCTGGGGTATCACCAGCTTCTGGGACATTGCGTAAATCTGCTCCCGCTAAGAAGCCAGCCGGACGGCGCACTCGGCTTTGGCCAATATTTGTCACGCCGAAAACCGGCCATTTTTGATGCCTATGAAAATCAGCAACTGACTTTTGGTTCCTTATTGAAAAACCTGAAGGTTCCCCGGGATACTTCAAGGGTACCCTTGGTTCCGGTTGTTTTCAATGTGGATTTTGGCATGGACGAAGGGGTAGATTTCCATGGGCTGAAATTTAAGATGATCAGCAATCCCAAATCCTACCTCAACTTTGAGTGGTTTTTAAACATAAACGGCTCGAAAGAATCCGTTGTCCTGGAATGGACCTACAACAGGCAATTGTTTGAAGCCGATACCATGAACAAGATGGTAAATGGATTTGTCACCTTGCTGAAATCTGTTACGGATGACCCGGACAGGCCATTGGATTCCATTGAAATTTTTGTGGAGGAAAGCCCCAAAACCAGTCCCGGAGAGGAACCTGTGTTGTATGCTCCTGATTTTTCTGAATTTCAGCCGATGCATTCGTTGTTTGAGCTAGCTGCGGAAAAATACGGGGAGCGACCGGCGGTTGTTTTTAGGGATACAGATATTTCATACCGCGCGTTAAATGAAAATGCAAATCAGCTTGCACATTTCCTGGCACAACAGGGTCTGAAACGGGGTGAAATTGTGGGCATTGTCATGGACCGCTCCATTGAGATGCTCGTGGCTGCCCTGGGCATTCTTAAGGCAGGTTGTGCTTATCTGCCCGTTGATACAGACTACCCCAATGGCAGGATTGAATATTACTTGAATGATGGTGCAAAAATGCACATCACCCAGAAAATATATCAGAACAAATTTAACTCCAGTTCCTCTGAAATCATTTGGGAGGATTTTATTGTTCAAAAGGAACAATATCCCAAGACCAATCCGAATATTCCGGTCGCCCCCCATGACAAGGCTTATATTATTTATACTTCCGGTTCTACCGGGGGACCAAAGGGTGTAATTCTGGAGCATGATAATCTTTTTAATTTCCTGGTCGGCGTGAGCGCGACCCCAGGTATCGCCCAGGAGGACCGGGTTTTGGCAGTGAGTTCCTTTTCCTTTGACATTGCCATTCAGGAACTGATCCTGCCATTGGTCCACGG
>DATGOS010000098.1:0-5717 GCA_035305725.1 Cyclobacteriaceae bacterium | reverse complement strand
AGGCGGATAAATCGCTTTGGACAATGCCAAAAAATTCGTACTTGAAATCCTGTCCATAAGTATCCAGTTGCTTTTCAATAATCAGCGGGAACAGCAGGTCCCCGTAATTGTATCTGTCAAAGGCTCCAATAATCAGTATTTTTTCCATGCTATTTTTATCCATGTAAAGAGGACCGCAAATTTCCGGGTTACCTGTAAAGTCCGGGCAGGTTGTAGGTTAAAGGGTTCGGATAACCCGGCAGGGATTTCCCGCCGCAAATACCCCATCCGGAATGGGTTTGGTAACTACACTGCCTGCTCCGATGACCGTTCTGTCCCCGATGCTTACCCCGGGGCAAATCACCGCGCTGCCGCCCACCCAGACATCCTCCCCGATTTCGATAGGCTTGGCAAACTCCAGTCCGGAGGCGCGTTCCTTGTAATCGATGGGATGGGTGGCGGTATAGATCTGTACATTGGGTCCGAAAAGTGTACGGCTGCCTATTTTCACCCAGGTCACATCAAGTACCACGCAGTTGAAATTGAAAAAGACTTTTTCTCCCAAAATCATATTGCTCCCATAGTCACAGTAAAACGGAGGTTGAAGCCATAGCCCTTCTCCTGCCCGTGGGATCAGCTCCTTTAATATTCCGGTTCTTTTAATGACCTCATCCTCCCCGGTTTCATTTAAGGCTTTGATAAGCAGTCTGGCCTTCATTCTTTCCTCAGAGAGCTGCTGGTCGAGGGGGTCGTACAGCTCACCATCAAGCATTTTTTCTTTTTCCGTTTTCATACCCGTTGGTTAAATAAAGGGTCGTGGCCACATGGCAACCCCTTCCTCCCCAAATTTTGTGCCTCTACTGTAAATCGCCGAACTGTTGGCAGCGGACCCTCGGCCCTTGACTTTTTCTTACATCTTATATCTTGCGTCTCAAATCTTGCATCTAATCCCTACCTTTACCAAATGAACGGGCAATCTGCTGCAAAAAGTATTTTTTCGGGTTCGGCCTGGGGCATCATGGCAAAAATTTTTGATGCCGGAGCCAAGTTTGTTACCATTCCGCTGTTGGTTGGCTATTATGGCAAAGCCGATTACGGATTGGTAGCCCTGGCTTTTTCCCTGAATGCCTATCTACGGCTGATGGATCTGGGGATGAATATTGGTTCCGTCAGGTTTTTTTCGATGTGGGTGGCCAGGGAGGAATGGGGCAAGATATCCAAAGTTTCCCGGTCCAGCATTGTATTTTACGGCTCGATCGGACTTATCAACGCCGGTATTTTCCTGTTCATGTCCGACTACGGCCAATATTTCTTCAATCTGGAAAGTGAGCAGGTTCCCATCTACCGTTGGATGATGTACATACTGGCCGCAAGCGCCGTGTTTAACTGGCTGTACAACGTAGTCATCCAGTTGTTGAGCGCCAAAGATGAACTGGGATATGTACACCGGATCACCGTCATCAGCAGTATCCTTAACTTTGCGATAGCGCTGTTGGCCATCAACCTGGGGTGGAGCCTTACCTTTTACTTTCTATTGTATACGCTTTCCAATTTAATTCCCCTCCCCCTGAATATATTAAGGCTAAAGGTGTTTCCACTCCCTCTGGCCAGCCTTATCACGCCGAACTGGGACGGAAAAGCCTTTAAAGAAATTATTGGATACAGCATGGCCATTTTTCTTATGGGGCTGTTTCAACTGACTGCCAATGAGCTGAGGCCAATTTTGCTGGCCAAATTCGCCTCTGGTCTTGACGTGCTTACGGATTACAGGGTAATTCAGACAATTGCCATGCTGATTGTTTCTTTTGGAGGCATTTTCCTGCAGGTACTGTTGCCTTCCGCATCGAAGATTTATGCTGAAAACGATTTGCCAAAAATGGAAAAGATGGTCCTGGAGGCTACCAAATACATATCCGTATTTCTATGCCTGATCGTTTTTTTGTTGATACTGAATGCCAGTGACCTTCTGCTGGTTTACATGGGGGAAGACTACCAGGACCTCTCCCTCTGGCTGATCATCTGGCTGCTGACCGTCTTGCTATCCATGCACAACACCCCGGTGGCCAGCCTGGTGTTGTCCTCCGGGAAGACCCGGTTCCTTATTTATTCTTCCGCTACCGCCTGTGTGCTGTCCCTACCCATTACGGTGATATTCGCACCCACCCTGAATGTGGGTGCTGCCGTCATTGGCTACTTCGTCTACATGATCATACAGATAGGCTTTTTTTATGTGTATTATATCCCCAGGGTATTGATGCTGAACAACGCCAAAATTTTCTTTGGCTCGTTCTCCCCTTCTGTTTTAGGCGCATTATTTGCATTTGGCATTAGTCATTATTTTGGGGTATGGATAGGTATTCCGGAGGGAATGCTTGCCATACTGGCCAAATCAGCAGTTTTCGTCTTAATTTACGCAGGCTTTCATTTGGCCTTTGTGGTCAAGCCCGATGAGATCAGACATTTAAAACAGCGCTTAATCGACAAGGATCAGGGAGAACAATGACTCAACAGGTGAAGTTTTCGGTATGCATACCCGCTTATAAGAGCAAATATCTGGAGGACTGCATCCTGAGCATTTTGAACCAAAGCCACCATGACTGGGAGCTGGTGTTGCTTAACGATTGTTCCCCGGAGCCTGTGGAAGCCATTGTGGACAGGTTTGATGACCCAAGGATTCGATATTTTAAAAACGAAACCAATGTGGGTGCCGTAGACCTGGTCCACAACTGGAACAAGTGCCTGGACCTGGCCCGTGGTGAATATATCATGATCATGGGGGATGACGATTTGCTGGACCCCAAATACCTGGAAGAATTTTCGAAACTTATTCTCGCTTATCCCCAGGTGGAAGTCTATCACTGCAGAAGCAAGATCATCGATGATGATGGCGAAACCGTGATGCTCACCCCCTCCTGCCCCACCTTCGAAAGCGTGTATGATTCCATTTGGCACCGGTTGAGGCAATTGCGGTCCAATTATATTTCTGATTATGTGTACAGGTCAGATTCTCTAAAGGCACGGGGTGGTTTTTATTATCTGCCCCTGGCCTGGGGATCCGATGACATCACCGCTTTTATAGCTTCAGCGGAAAAAGGCATCGCGCACAGCAACAAGCCGGTGTTTCAATACCGCGATAACCGCCTATCCATCACCTCCACGGGCAATGATCTTGAAAAAATGAACGCTAATTTGGGCTATGCCGAATGGTTAAAGAACTTCCTGACCAATACGCCTTCCGATCCTGAAGCAAAAATCGTCCACGGCCACCTGGCATCCCAGCAGAAGCACTACATGCGCCAAAGGAAAATTTTCACCATGGCCAAATCCATGGTCTCGAACCCCCTTCAAAAAAGCCTCCTCTGGCTCAAACACCGCGAACGATACGGCTTAACCGTTCAGGACATTGTGCTGGCCATGGCAAAGGGAATAAAAATGAAGGCCTCCATTCGCAAAGTCTAATTGGCATGGATATAATTTTTAACCCGCCTGTAAATACGGAAAACAAGTACATTGACATCCTTGTCGATCAACTGAAAAGGCAGGGATACCGTGTCCATGCCCTGGACGATATATTTTCGAGCCCAAAACATTTCCGTGCCATCAAACTGGTTCATCTGAACTGGTTCGAAAACGTGGACGACAGCAACTTTTTTCTTGCTTTAAGCAGTTTCATGAGAAAAATTTTCGTGTTGGCGGTAATAAAAGTCAGCAAAAAGAAACTGGTCTGGACGATGCACAACCGGGTCTCCCATGAGAAAAGGCTAAGCTTCTTCAGTCGCATCATCACCAACTTGCTGGTGAAATATTCCGACCGCATCATCATACACTGTGAGGTTTCCCGTACAATATTGCTAAATAGACATGCCGGATCCGGCGAAAAAATCTTTTATCTGCCCCATCCCGATTTTATTGGCGTGTATGGTTCTCCTCATGAGCGTGCACCCGGCAACAGACCTCCCCTCCCTTTGCGACTGCTGTTTGTGGGTGCCGTAAAGCCTTACAAAAACCTGGAACTACTGATCCCGGCAGTCGGTACGTTTAAGGAAAAAGTCAACCTGCGGATTGCTGGAAATCCCGTAACGCCCGCTTATCGGGATAAAATACATGAAATGGCCGCAGATGCGAAAAACGTTAATTTGCGGCTGGAATTTATTCAGGACGCCGAATTACCGGAATTAATCCACCAGTCGGACTTATTGATTTTGCCCTATGACCTGGAAAGCAGCCTAAATTCAGGAACCGTAATTCTGGCTTTTTCCTACCGCAGGTCTGTCATTTGTCCGGAAATAGGTACCATTGCCGATCTTGGGCCGGCCAGACAGCACGTGTTGCATTACAATTACGGGGATCCCGAAGAGCATTTGCAAAAACTCACCCAGACCATTCAACTTGCACTGGACATGAAGGAAGCGGATCCATCGGTTTTTTCGTCCATGGGTAACGAGTTATATGCCCATGTCGCGGTGCACCATGATAAGCAACGGATAGGCCAACGGCTCGCGGAATGCTATCAATCCCTGTTTGACTAAGCTAAACGGAACACAATTTGTTCGTAGGCAATATTTCACTGGTGTTTCCTCTAATTGCGCATTGAATGAAAATCCTCTACATCAACTCCCTGTACAGCCCATTGATAGAGGGGGGAGCGGAAATTTCCCTTAAGTTAATTGTGGAAGGCATGAAGTCCCGCGGCTATGAGGTGGCCGTGTTAAGTCTTGTCCCGCTGGGGGGACTGGATGCGGAGGAGATTGACGGCGTGACGGTATATCGTGCCGGCCTACGGAATTTTTACTGGCCTTATGCGAAGAACCGTCCTGCTGTGCCAATAAGGCTTGCCTGGCATATTCGGGACAGCTACAATGCGGGAATGAAGGCCTATGTCAAAAAAGTGCTGGACCTGGAAAAACCTGACGTAGTTTCCTGCCACAATCTTGCGGGATGGTCGGTAGGGGTGTGGGACGAGGTTCATCAGGCGGGAATACCCATCGTTCAGGTCCTGCATGATCTTTACCTCCTCTGCGCCAACAGCAACATGTTCAGAAAGGATGCGCCCTGCAACCGGCAATGCCTGGACTGCCGGATGCTCAGATACCGGCATAGAACCAAGTCGGCCAAGGTTAGTGCCGTGGTGGGAATTAGCGATAGCATTTTGGGCAAGTTTAACGAAACGGGGTATTTCCCGAATGCGCAGAAATTTGTGATCCACAACACCCGCTCCGTGCCGCCCGCAGCACCCCGGGAAAGAAGAAAGGAAAGTGAGCCGCTGAGGATCGGTTACCTGGGCACATTGTCCAAAATCAAAGGGGTGGAATGGCTTGTAGATCAGTTCAAATCTTTAAACATCGAAGCAAAACTACTTATTGCAGGAAAAGGCAAGGAGGATTATGAGGAGAAATTGCGTGCACGAGCGCGACATCCAGATATCTCATTTTTGGGGTATGTCCGTCCTGCTGAATTTTTCCGGATGATAGACGTGCTTGTGGTGCCTTCCCTGTGGAAGGAGCCGCTGGGCATGGTGGCCATTGAAGCTTTGGCAAATAATTTGCCAGTGATAGCCAACAAAAGCGGGGGACTTGAAGAATCCGTCATCGACGGGATTAATGGATTGTTTTGCCGTGCCGCTCAGCCCGATTCCCTTGGGGAAGCTATCCTCAAATTATATAAAGATGCAGATTTACACCACAAATTATCTATGTCCGCAAGAGCGTCTGTGGAGTCAATTTTAAGCAAGGAAAGAA
>DATGOS010000097.1:0-10158 GCA_035305725.1 Cyclobacteriaceae bacterium | reverse complement strand
TCTCCGCCACAAAAATGGAATTGTCTACTTGTTTGAATTTCAAATGCGAGGCGGAAGCAATATCCATTAACAGGTCATGGACGGACTGCCGGTGATTTTTCAGATGAAGGACGGTTTGGTTGTCCAGGATGTCTTCGGGATAGACAAATTTGAAGTCAGTGCTGCGCTCCAGACTTCCGATGATCTCCAAAAGTTGCCACTCGCTTTTCTGTAACCGGACAAAGGTCTGCTCTATTGATTTTATCTGGGCCTTGGTGTCATAAGCCATCAGCGTGGTCAGAAACACACACTGGACCAGGAGGCCGTACAATAAATTTTTCGATACCATGGTGATTAGGTATAGTAATTTTATTTTCATAATTTGAAAAGATTTTAAGGTTGACCACTTTAAGATTACAGGGTAAAATATTCATTTGGCGATGGAGCTTTTGCCCTGTTTTGTTAGCTCATTTCATAGGCATTCATGTTTTGATATAAACTGTTTTCCCCTGAATTGAAAACTCAAAGCCCGAAGAAAAGCTAAGGCCCGTGAGGATGTCTTTAAGATTTTTGTTTTCGTAAGTGCCGATTAGCCGTTTATCCTTATCTACGCCCTCACCGATGCGCATTTCCACGCTGTACCAGGCCGCCAGGTTATTCAAGATTTCTCCTAAAGGCGTCCTGTCAAAAACCAGTCTGTCTTCTTTCCAGGCAGTTATTTTATCTCGGTCAAAGTTTTGGATGGACAGCCCCGCATGGAGATTATTTTGTAGCCCGGAAGTCGCCATCTGTCCCGGGATCAAATCGACGGTTTCACCGACAGCGGCTACGGTCACTTTTCCTTCCGTCAGTGCTATTTTAAATTGCTCTTCCCTGGCATACACATTAAAGGCAGTACCCAATGCCGTAGTCGTAATTCCATTGGATTTCACGCGAAAGGGTCTGTCGGGGTCCGGAGTAATGTCGAAATATGCTTCTCCTTTTAGGCTAACCAGCCGCTCCTCCTCGTTATAGGAATTCGTAAAGCTGATTTCGGATCGTGCATTGACGATAATTTTTGTCTGGTCAGGCATCACCAGTGTAAGTTTCTCCCCTGGACCCGTCACCCTGGTAGTTGTAATCACTTCGGTATTGCTTTCCATTAATGGCGTTTGTTCCTGATACCTGATCCCTTCCATCAGTAAAAATGCAGACATCAGCAAAACGGAAATCCCTGCAGCGACGCGAAGACTCCGTAGGACAGCTTTTTGGAATCCTATGGTTGGGTTTTTGTCATTCATTAGCACCCTCTGGTGAATGCTGTTCAAAAGTTCCGAATAGTCTGTATTGTCTTCGGACTGTGGGTCGGGGTTTTCGAAATATTTGGCCAGAAGCCGGTCAAAGTGTTTTCTGGACCCGGGAAGCTTCAGCCATTGGAGTACCTCCTGTTCCTCTTTTGGGGAACAGCCGCCACCGAAAAACCTTAAAAGTTTAGTCTCTTCCACAGGATAGGCTTTTAATTAGAAAACATGACAGGGCCTGTTTACTTAATGGAGGGTAATAAATTTTTATCAAGAGGTTGTGTTAATAGTTCAGCGCCACAAAAAGCATGGTTGAAAACGTAGCATGTTT
This sequence comes from Cyclobacteriaceae bacterium, assembly GCA_035305725.1. Classification (GTDB taxonomy): domain Bacteria; phylum Bacteroidota; class Bacteroidia; order Cytophagales; family Cyclobacteriaceae; genus DATGMS01. The sequence continues at coordinate 8,568 of DATGOS010000097.1, read as the reverse complement.
TAGAAGTGCTCCCTTAACTGATTTGGTGGCAAGATAGATATGGTGTTCAATGGTCCTCTGGGAGAGGTTCATTTTGACCGCTATCTCGGCGGGGCTCAATCCTTCAAGCTTATTTAATCGGAATACCCGTTGCTGAACCTTGGGGAGTTTTTCGATCAGGGAATAAGCGGTGGCTTCCAGTGCTTCGTAAGCCAAGTCATCTTCAACTTGGTTTTCCCGTAAAAAGACGTTTTCCGGAACTTCATCCAGGGCGCAGGAATGTTTTTTGTCCCGCACGTAATTGTACATGTAATACCTCACTGCCTGAAAAAGGTATACCTTAAAACTTTTGGATGTCTCAAGTTCCCTTCTCCTTTCCCAAATTCGGATAAAAATTACCTGCACCGCCTCTTTTGCCAGCTCCGTGTCAGAAAAAAATGTCAGGGCAAAAGCCATCAGCCTTTTTGAATACCTGAAATAAAGTTCATCAAATGCTTTGATGTCACCTTGTCTGAGGCAAACCAATAATTCCTGATCACTATTTTTGCTTAGTATTCCCAATTAGCAACACAATTATCGGTGCAACGAATCAACGGATAGATCCGGTATTTTCGGAGTGTCCTGAAATTTTGAGTTTCTTTGGCCAATCAGCCACCCTTTAGTCAATCCGGCACATTTATCCTTTAAGAATGATCCTCAACAATAAAAGACCAACAGAAACATGCCATATAACGTCGCCTTTTGTATCAATTTTCCTTTTAGATGCTTGACGGAGAGGTATATGTGGTGTTCCACCGTCCGCTTAGAGATATTGAGTCGCTCAGCGATTTCAGTATTTGTCAATCCCTCCATCCGGCTTAAGGTAAACACTTCCTGCTGCACCTTCGGAAGACCCGCAATGAGCCTGAAGGCATGGTCCTCCAGGTCTTTATAATTAAGACCTTCCAATAACTTATCCTCCCTGGGAAGCAGTTCGTCGGGCACATCCTCCAGCTTGCAGCTTTTTTTCCTGTCTCTGATGGCATTGAAAAGGTGGTTTTTTACGGCCTGAAAAAGATAGGATTTGAATTTCTTCTTTTCATCCAGGGACTTCCTTTTTTCCCAGACCTTAATAAAAATTTCCTGGACCGCCTCCTCCGCCTCCTGTTCTTCAAATATGTAGGTTCTGGCAAAGGCCATCAGACGTGGTACATACCTGTAATACAACTCATCAAAGGCTTTCATTTCCCCTTGCCGGAGCAGAAGAACCAACGCCGCGTCTGAAAGTTTTATTAAAGGCCTCATTTTAGATGATTATAGTTTTAAACCTACTGATATTTATTAAAAATAACAATGTTTTCCGGTGGTGGAATTAAAAATAGGGAATGTTACCCGGTTCACCATAAAAGATGTGTTCCCCGGTCCTGACTATTTAAAAAAAAAGAGCCGGAATATCATTGTTCATCAGCTTATCCAAATTACCGGCGCTATGTTTCCGATAAGCGAATTGAAAAAAAGGATTGTGAGCGCGCAACCATCTAAAATGAATATCCTACATTTTTGTTAAAAAGCAACAGCAAGTTTTGCATGACTAACAGGCAGGAAGCGCCACCCGAAAAATGGAAAATAATATAAAAATAACTTCTTCCAGATAGCTGTAAGTTGATAAAGGAACCTATATTTATGGTGGAATTCAAAATACTAGCTATGAACTTCTTTTATCTAGGAATAAACGGCAATCCCTTCGAGGTCTCAAAAGTACATGCCGATGACTGTCCGGAGATTCCGCCTATGTTTTACCGTTCTTATCTTGGCCCCTTCAACAATGCAAAGGAGGCCCTGCGAAAAGCCAGGGAAAGGAAAAAGAACGTAGCCCCCTGCATCGAATGTTGCCACCATAGGCTGAATTCGGTTGCGGTGTTTTTCGGCCTGGAGAAGTCAGAGTAGTGTCAGTTTACCTGGTACTCCAGTTTTATAGTAATGGAAGCTGTTTTTGCTTTTGAGGATGTGTTAAAAGTGCCTCCCCAAGTATAATCCTCTCCGGAATTTTGCCCTGTAATTTGGAACACACCCAAATCAGCGGTTACCAGCTTTCCCAGCTTCGCGCCTGAATTCTCAGCAATCTGCTCAGCCCTCAGCCTTGCGTCTTCCGTAGCTTTTGATATCATGTTTATTTTTAAGTCAGCCAATTTGGTATAGTAATACCTCGGAGGTTGGGAGTAAAACTGTACTCCCTGGTTCAGGAGCTCGGTGATCTGTCTCGATATCTGTTCTATTTTATCCACCTCCCTGGATTCCAGCTTGATGGTTTGGGTGAGCCGGTAACCCAAAAAGGTTTCTCCCAGATAATTGCCCTCGTTGGTATAGTTGGGTTTCGTCTTTTCAATCGTCTGTACGGCACTGAACACCAACTCTTCTTCGGGAATCCCTTTTGAGTTTAGGTATTTGGTGATGATTTTTTTGTCCTCGTCCAGATCCATGTATGCCTGCCGAAGGTCCGTATTGTCTTTATTGAATACGCCCTCCCAGACGATCAGGTCTGAGGTAAAGTCCGCCTCCCCCAGGCCGGTGACGCTTACCTTGTGATTGGATTTGTTCCTGTTCAGAAAAGCGTTACCCAAAATGACGGCGGCGGCAATAATGGATAAGGCAAAAAGCAGGGCACTGAGATGGTTTTTCATGGGTATAATAAATGGAATGAGAAGTTAGGGATTGATGTGTTCCTGATGAAAATCAATTTTATTTAATAGCTGTTTTTACAAATCCTGGACTGATCGCCGGACGTAGGTGATCCATCCGGTACCGGTTAGGCGCTCTTTTTCAATTTTATAACAGTCACCTCAGGCCATATTCCAACCCTTCCCGCAAAAGCGTGAAATCCAAACCCCCTGTTGACATACAAAAACCTTCCTGCCTGTTCTGTCAGACCAGCCCACTGCGGATACCGGTACTGTGCAGGACTCCACCGAAACAAAGGCGTTTCCACACCCATCTGCATGCCATGGGTATGACCGGACAAGGTGAGGTGGATTTTGTTCGGGTGGTTTTTGATAATTTTATCCCAGTGGCTGGGGTCATGGGACAGGAGTATTTTAAAATCCTTATCCTGGACGCCTTTCAGCGCTTTATCAATGTTCCCTTTGGATTTAAAACCCACGCCCCAGTTTTCTACACCCAGCAAATGCAATTTTTCCCCGTCTTTTTCCAGCGTCACATGTTCATCCAACAACAGCTTATATCCCATTTTCTGATGTTGCTTTTTCAGGGATTCAAAATTGCTGGCTTTATCAAGGGGGTTTGACCAGGAGATATAATCCCCGTAGTCATGGTTCCCTAGAATGGAGTATTGTCCATAAGGTGCTTTTATCCCGCGAAACCGGTCCAACAGGGGTTCAATTTCATCCGCGGTATGGTTTACAAGGTCCCCCGTAAATACAAAAAGGTCTGATCCCTGGGCTATGGCCAGGTCTATTCCTTTTTGTACCGCATCTGGATCCTTAAAACTTCCGGCATGTATATCGGAAATCTGCGTGATGGTAAAGCCGTCAAAAGCGTCAGGAAGGTCATCAAAATAGAGAACTTCCCGAAAGACTTTGAAGTTGTATTTTCCCTTCAACATCCCATAAACAAAGCTGTACAAAGGAATGGCGGCCACCATTAAAGCCAAATGGCTGACAAACAGTCTTCTCCCGGGGATCAGCGAACCATCTTCGGGAGAGCTGGCGGAGAAAAAATTCACGCCGCCACGGGCAAGGCGGAACAAATCCTCTCCGAATAAGAATAGAATTACCGTAAGCTGGGTAATGGAGACCGTCAGGAAAACATTCAATATCATTTGCGATCTGGAAGAAATGTTTTTTTCCTGGAAAATGGTCAGGAAGGTGCTTACTACCAGGACGCAGTAGACGCTAAAAACCAGCCAATAGGAAATAGCCACACCGGTCCTAAGGATCGGGTTTTGCCAGGTTCCCACAATGGTTTTTAAGGCCTGGAACACGTACCAGCATAAAAAGAAGGTAACGAGCAGAAGAAGTGCCAGGAAGATATAGTTTCCGAAATTTCTCATCTAGTATTGCTGAATGCTATTATCGTATTTTTTGCAAGAAGGTTTGCTTTGTTGGAAATTTAATTTATCCGGACAATGAAGCATTAAGGTTAAATCGATCGACATCGTTAAAATATTCCCTGCTGACCTGCCTGACAATAAGCAGATGGGCGCAGAATTCAGCGTCCCCGCTGCTTTCAGGAAGCTCCGAGACAGCATGTGCGAACAATTACGCTGGAAAGACATCCGGAACGATGTTACTTAAGCCGTGATTCCGGCCAGGTCCAGGATAAACGCATATTCCATGGCCAGTTCCTTCAGCGCATTAAACCTACCGGAAGCGCCGCCATGTCCCGCTTCCATATTCGTATACAGCAGCAGTTTGTTGTCATCGGTTTTAAGTTCCCGCAGCTTGGCCACCCATTTTGTGGGCTCCCAAAACTGCACCTGGCTGTCATGCAAACCGGAGGTGACCAACAGGTGGGGATAGTCTTTGGGTCCTACATTATCATAGGGAGAATAGGACAGCATATAATCATAATACTCTTTCTCTTTCGGATTTCCCCATTCGTCAAACTCACCGGTAGTCAGGGGTATGCTTTCATCAAGCATGGTAGTGACGACATCCACAAAGGGTACGGATGCCACCATTCCGTGATACAAATCAGGTCTAAGGTTCATGACCGCACCGATCAGCAGTCCTCCGGCACTTCCGCCCATGGCATAGAGATTATCGGCACGGGTATATTGGTTTTTAATGAGGTACTCGGAACAGTTGATAAAGTCAGTAAACGTGTTGATCTTTTTCAACAATTTCCCTTCCTCATACCAATGCCTTCCCATTTCCTGACCGCCGCGTATATGCGCGATCGCAAACACAAAACCCCGGTCGAGCAGACTCAGCCTGTTGGAGCTGAAAAAAACATCCGAACTGTGTCCATAGGAACCGTAGGCGTATTGAAGAAGCGGGTTGCTCCCGTCTTTTTTAAAGTGTTCTTTTTTATACACCAGCGACACCGGAATCTGTGTCCCGTCACTTGCTTTTGCCCAGACGCGTTCCGAGGCATACTTACCGGGATCGTAGCCCCCCACGATCTCCTGTCTCTTTAACAGAAATTTCTCGCGGGTTTGCATGTTGTAGTCATAGGTGGAAGCGGGTGTGGTCAGGGAGTTGTAACCGTAACGCAGCAATGGACTGTCAAAGTCGGGATTGTGCCCGATCCAGGCAGCATAAGTGGGTTCCTGAAACTCTATGTAGTGTGGATTAGACCCGTTCCAGGGGCGGACCTGTATCCGGTTGAGGCCGTTGAATCGTTCATCAATAACGAGGTAGTCCCTGAACACCTCAAATCCTTCCAGAAATACTTCCTGCTGGTGAGGGATTATATCGACCCAATGCTCCTTCCCCGGAGATGCAACGGGTGTTTTCACCAGCTTAAAATTCCTGGCGCCTTTGTCATTTGTCAAAATGAGGAAATCATTACCGTAATGCTCAACCCCATATTCCAAATCCCGGGTTCTTTCCTGCACGACTTTAAATTCCGCCTCAGGGTCGTGCGCCGGAATAAACCTGGTTTCTGAGGAAAGGGTGCTGTGGGAATGAATAAAAAGGAAGGCTTTTGATTTCGATTTAGAGACGTGGCAGGTAAAGGTTTCGTCCTCCTCCTGATACACAAGGACGTCGTCCGCCTGTGGCCTCCCCAGGTGGTGTTTGAATATCTGATAGGGACGGAGCGTGTCGGGATGCTGCCTGGTATAAAACAGCGTGCGGTTATCATTGGCCCATACCACGTTGCCCGTGACCGCGGCAATTTCATCCTGCAGCATTTCCCCGGTCGTGAGGTCTTTAAACCGGATATTATAGATTCTCCTGCCTATAGCATCTTCGGAAAACGCCAACAGTTGTTGATGAGGCGCAAGTACGATAGCACTTACGTTCATGTACTCATGCCCTTCGGCAAGTTCATTAATGTCCAGCAGAACTTCTTCCTCAGCCTCAAGGCTTCCGGGTTTTCGGCAAAAGACGGGGTATTCTCCTCCTTTTATGAACTTTGTGTAATAATAATATCCCTCCTTTAAATAAGGAACACTTTGATCGTCCTCCTTGATCCTTCCCTTCATTTCGTCAAACAGCTGTTGCTGAAAGGCTTCCGTATGTCGTAGCTGTGCCTTTAAATAGGCATTCTCCTGCTCCAAATACCCGATGACTTCCCGGTTGTTCCGGTCATTCAGCCAGAAATATTTGTCAGTTCTTGTATGGTTATGGGCGGTAAGCATCTTTGGGATGCTCTTTACCCGTGGAGGCATTATTGAAGTTGTTGTCGTCATTGTTTTGGTTTGACTTGTTTGTTGAAGTTAACAAGCAGCCAATTGAAATTAGTTCGTCCCGGTTTTTGGTACCAGGACAAAATTCCTTTCCAGCCATAAAAATCCTTGCGGATAAATTTTTTTGAAGTAGTTTTTTGACTATATTGTTTACTTCTTTTTATTTATTTTTCACACAACACCAATCTTATGGGAATTATTAAAGAATTTAAGGAATTTGCCATAAAAGGCAATGTAATCGACCTCGCCGTGGCCGTGATCATCGGTGGAGCTTTCGGCAATATCGTTTCATCCTTTGTAAACGATATTATAATGCCGCCCTTGGGCCTGTTGATAGGCGGGGTGGATTTTACTGATTTGAAATGGGTATTGAAAGATGCCTATTTGGACCCCGATGGTACCGAGGTGGGCGCTGTATCTATCAATTACGGCACTTTCATCCAGTTTGTTGTGGACTTTTTGATTATTGCCGGGGCAATATTTATGGCGATCCGGGGACTCAACAGCCTGAAGAAAAAGGAAGAAGCCAAGCCGGCTCCTCCTCCGGCTCCCAGCAAAGAGGAGGTATTGCTCACTGAAATCCGTGATATATTAAAAAATCAACAGGCGCCTCCCAAACTTTGATTTAAAGGTCTTAGTGCCACCGTAAAATCCGAACGCCCGTCGACCATGGGCGTTCGGTTGATTTTGTAAGCGATTAATTGATGCGTACATTGGGCAATTATAAAAATTCCGACTCCTTCAAAGCATTTGGAGGACCAGATAAACGTAGGTTGGATTGTAATTACCAGGTATGCCAAAGCTAGCCGTTTTTCCAAAAGCATACATGCAGGCCCTCTGCAAGGATGGCAGTATGAAGTTGTCCGAATGGATCCGGTTGGCGGGCAGACTGGAAGTGGAGGGTCTGGAATGGTATGCAGGCTTCCTGGAGATGAAGGACGAGAAAAACTGGCGTCAATTCCGGGCCCAGGTGGAAGATCAGGGACAGGTTATCCCGATGATGTGCTGTTCTCCGGATTTTACCCATCCGGATCCGGCTTTTAGGGCAAACGAAATAGAAAAGCAGAAGCGCTGGATAAACATGACGCACACTTTGGGGGGGACGTATTGCCGCGTGCTCTCAGGGCAACGAAGGCCGGATCTGTCTTTGGAAGAGGGAATCCGCTATGCCGTGGAAGGGATATCTTCCTGCCTGCCTTACGCGGAGGAGAGGGGGATTACGCTGATCCTTGAAAACCACTACAAGGATGATTTCTGGGACTATCCTGAGTTTGCACAAAAGTCGGATGTGTTTATAAAACTGTTAGCGCAAATAGAACATCCCTGTTTTGGGGTCAACTATGATCCGAGCAATGCTTTTTTGGCGGGAGAAGATCCCATGGCGCTGTTAAAAAAGGTGTTGCACAAGGTGGTGACCATGCATGCCAGTGACCGGTACCTGAAAGAAGGGACGCTGGAGGACCTGCGCCGTGAGGAACAGGGATCCCTGGGGTACGCCGCGCGCCTTGCCCATGGTGAGATCGGAAAAGGGCTAAATGATTATGATGCTATATTGTCGGAACTGAGGCGGGCGGAATTTGACGGGTGGATCAGTATCGAAGACGGGGTGGACGGCATGGAGCAACTTGAGCGCAGCGTCGCGTTTTTGCGCCGTAAGATCGGGAAACACTGGGGTTGAAGAGTTGAAGGGTTGAGAAGTTGAGGAGTTGAAGAGTGGAAAAGTTGAGAAGTTGAGGAGTGGAGGAGTTGAGAAAGGGTTGAGAAGTTTATAGGGATTAGTCCAATAACCCAATTAACCAAGTAACTCAATAAACTTAATAACTCAATACCTTCTCGTTTAAACTCAGATTTTAATAATTAATACACACGAGACAATTCACCAATAGAATATGGAAGCGAAGCTATTATATCCCTCCGAATGTATTCTCGCCGAAGGTCCGCTGTGGCATCCGGAGCGAAACAGTTGTTTTTGGGTAGACATTGAGGGCGGAGTGTTATACGAATACGGCTGGGATTCGCAACAGGTGAATACCTGGAGTTTTGATCACAAACTGGCCTTTGTCATTCAGGGAAAGGGGAGCGAGCTCATCCTTGGTCTGGACAGGCGTCTTGCAAGGTTTGACCTTCAGACGGAGAAGCTGGAATGGCTGGAAGACCTGGAACCCAACCTGCCCAACAACCGCTTCAATGACGGCGCCTGTGACAGAAGGGGAAGAATCTGGGCGGGTACCATGGATATG
>DATGOS010000096.1:0-3948 GCA_035305725.1 Cyclobacteriaceae bacterium | reverse complement strand
TGTGTCCCCAGAAGTACGCCTAGGGGGCATTGATAATAGGAAAGCCTCAAAGATAAATAACTTCCGCTGCATTTTCCGAAAATAAAAGCAGAAAATATACATGAAGATGGAGAATATGGACGCCAAACGCATTAGGAGCATTTTTATTGATTTCTTTAAATCGAAAGAGCACCGGTTTGTACCGTCGTCCCCCATAGTGGTCAAAAACGACCCCAGCCTGATGTTCGCCAACGCGGGAATGAACCAGTTCAAGAACTATTTCCTGGGAAACGAGTCCCCCGCTTTTGTAAGGGCAGCCAACAGCCAAAAGTGCCTGAGAGTTTCCGGAAAGCACAATGATTTGGAAGAAGTGGGGGTGGATACCTATCACCATACCATGTTTGAGATGTTGGGCAACTGGTCTTTTGGGGATTATTTTAAAAAGGAAGCCATAGCCTGGGCCTGGGAACTGCTGACCGGGGTATACAAATTGCCGCAGGACAGACTATATGTGTCGGTGTTTACGGGAGATGAAAAGGATGGATTGGGTGAGGACAGGGAAGCTTATGACTTTTGGCGCGAGCATCTGGATGCCGAAAAAATTGTGTTTGGATCCAAAAAAGACAATTTTTGGGAAATGGGAGAAACCGGTCCCTGCGGTCCATGTTCGGAGATTCATATTGATCTAAGGCCGGATGCGGAGCGAAAGGAAATAGCCGGAAAGGCACTGGTAAACGCAGACCATCCGCAGGTGATTGAGATTTGGAACCTGGTTTTTATGCAATATAACAGGCTGTCTGACGGATCCCTTACAGAACTTCCCGCCAAACATGTGGATACAGGAATGGGGTTTGAACGTTTGGTCAGGGCGATTCAAAACAAATCATCAAACTACGACACGGATATTTTTACGCCTTTTATAGAAGCCCTGGAAGATATGTCGGGGAAGCGGTACGGAGTGGACGAAAAAACAGACATTGCGATCCGGGTGGTGGTGGACCATATCCGTGCCATCACTTTTACCATTGTGGACGGGCAGCTTCCTTCCAACAACAAAGCGGGGTACGTGATCAGAAGAATTTTGCGGAGGGCGGTCCGGTACGGTTATACATTTTTGGGATTCAACCAGCCATTTCTTTTCGAGCTGGTTCCTTTAATGGCGGAGACTTTTGGGGAAATATTTCCTGAAGTGGCCGCCCAGCAGGCTTTTGCTGCCAAGGTGATCCGTGAGGAGGAAAGGGCTTTTCTAAGGACTTTGGAAAAAGGACTGGCCAAGCTGGATCAGATAAGGCTGGACCTGGAAGAGCAAAACCAAAAAGTAGTTCCAGGCATGCTTGCCTTCGAGTTGTATGACACCTATGGATTCCCGCTGGATTTGACCTCCCTGATAGCCCGGGAAAACGGGATGTCCGTGGATGAGCGGGGATTTGAGGCTGAGATGGAAAAGCAAAAGAGCCGTTCCCGGGCTGCGGCAGAACAGGAAAGGGGGGATTGGGTAAACTTTCAGGGGGATCAGGAAAGCGTCTTCGTCGGTTATGAACAGCTTGAATCAGAAACCCATATCATTAAATACAGGGAAATTAAAGAAAAGAAGGGAAACCAATACCAGTTGGTATTGACCCGGAGTCCTTTTTATGCCGAAAGTGGAGGACAGGTTGGAGACCGGGGGCTTCTGGTGAGTGAATTCGAAACCATAAAAGTGACGGATACCAGGAAGGAGAATGATTTGACCGTCCATGTAGTGGACCGGTTGCCGGAATACCCCGAAGCGGTGTTTACGGCCAAGGTGGATGCGGCCAGAAGGAGGGCCATTATGGACAACCACTCCGCCACGCACTTGTTGCAGGCGGCGTTGAAGGAGGTGCTGGGTGAGCATATCCAGCAAAAAGGTTCCCTGGTTAATGAACATTTGCTCCGCTTTGATTTTTCACACTTCAGCAAGCTCACGGATGAGGAAATCGCTAAGGTAGAGGAGATTGTAAACCACCGGATCAGGGAGAATATCCCCCTTGAGGAAATCCGGGACCTGCCGCTTGCACAGGCCAAAGAAATGGGGGCCACAGCGTTGTTTGGTGAGAAATATGGGGATTATGTCCGGGTCATCGCCTTTGACCGGGATTTCTCGATAGAACTTTGCGGGGGGACACACGTGAGGGATACAGGAAGGATCGGACTTTTCAAAATTCTGTCGGAGGGGTCTGTGTCGGCGGGGGTGAGAAGAATAGAAGCCGTTACGGGGGCCAGGGCTTTGGCGTACATCAACGGACAACTGAACCTGGTTAGGGAGGTTCAGTATTTGCTAAAAAATCCAAGGGACCTGAAACAATCCGTAGAGGCACTTGTCCGTGAAAGACAGGAGCTGAAAAAGGAAATAGAGGGACTGTACAACCAGCAGGCTTTGGCGATAAAAAAGGAACTGCTGGAAGGGGCCGAAAATGTCAACGGAACAAAGCTGATTATTTCCCAGGTAAAAGTACCCACTGCGGATTCCCTGAAAAAGCTTGCTTATGAACTGAAAAATGAGACGGAGTCTCTCATTGCGGTACTGGCTGCTGATATACAGGGCAAACCCCAAATTGCGGTAATCATTGATGAGGCTATGGCAGCGTCAAAACAACTGGATGCGGGAAAAATCGTACGTGAGCTGGCCCAGCCTATTCAGGGGGGAGGGGGAGGACATGCGCACTTTGCCAGTGCCGGAGGGAAAAAGCTGGAAGGCTTGCCCCAGGTGGTGGAAAATGCACGGAAATTTTTTTCCTTCTTGTAGCTTTGTTTTGCCGGTTTGAAATTTGGTTTTGGCTTAAAACTCTGCCATTTTTGAGGAAATTTGGATTGTCAACATTGAATAGTTATGCTGTCAGCAGAAACAAAGGAAGGATATGAGTTGGTAATAGGGCTTGAGGTTCATGCCCAGTTGCTTACAGCAAGTAAAATGTATAATTCGGATTCCACGGAATTCGGGAATTTACCGAACACCAACATATCCGTCATTACGCTTGGGCATCCGGGCACCCTGCCCAAAGTAAACAAACGGGCGGTTGAGTTTGCCATAAAGATGGGCCTGGCCTGTAATTCTGAAATCACCAGAACGAATATTTTTGCCAGAAAGAACTATTTTTATCCGGATCTTCCAAAAGGGTATCAGTTGACTCAGGATAAAAACCCCTTGTGTGTGGGCGGAAAGATTCCGATCGTGCTGGCCAGTGGAGAAAAGAAAACCATTGCTTTGACCCGGATACACATGGAAGAGGATGCGGGCAAATCCATTCACCTGGCCGGTGAAGTGGACACCCTGGTGGACTTCAACCGTGCGGGTGTTCCTCTGATAGAAATTGTTACCGAACCGGACATGCGTACCTCCGAAGAAGCTTATAATTTTTTGGTGGAGATAAAAAAACTGGTGAGGTATTTGGAAATATGTGATGGAAATATGGAAGAAGGCTCCCTGAGGTGTGACGCCAACGTGTCGGTGAGAAAAAAGGGGGAGGCAAAACTTGGAAGCAAAGTGGAGGTCAAAAACATGAACTCCTTCCGCAACGTAGCCCGGGCCATCGATCATGAATTTGAACGTCAGGTAGCGCTTGTTGAAAAAGGTGAAACCATTGTTTCCGAAACCAGGACCTTTGATGCCGGAACGGGAACTACCGCAAGCATGCGGACCAAAGAGGATCTGAATGATTACCGTTATTTTCCGGAACCCGACCTGAGTCCTGTCGTTGTGTCCCGGGAATGGCTCCGGAGTATTGAGGAAACCCTCCCTACGCTGCCTGGTGAACTGCATCATAAATTCGTCCATGAGTTCGGACTTCCGGAATATGATGCAGGGGTGTTGACTGATACCAAGGAGATTGCTTTGTATTTTGAGGAACTTTGTGAGGAAACATCCAATTATAAAGCAGCCTCCAATTGGATGATGGGGCCGGTAAAATCCTATTTGAATGAACTGACATTAAGTATTAAGGAGTTTCC
>DATGOS010000095.1:0-3442 GCA_035305725.1 Cyclobacteriaceae bacterium | reverse complement strand
ATCTCTTCTCCGGTGCCTTACCTCCTTCCCTCTCTCCAAAATTATAGGCTTGAAACCGAGTTCTATCGCCCTGAGCGCTGCAAACAGTCCCGCCGGCCCGGCTCCTACGATGATAATCGCCCGCTGATCCGCCACATTTTTATAGCTTATGTTTTGTGTGAGCAGCGGGGGAGGCTCTTCATCGACAAAGATATCCACGGTGACATTGACCCTGACCGATTTGCCCCGTGCATCAATCGACCGCTTTACGGGCCTGATAAAGACTTCCGTACGATTCCCCGTGAATTTAAGGGTGTCTATTACCAGTTTTTCCAATATTTCCCGGTCATATGCCTCCGCGGGACTCAACTGCAGGGTGACTGTCTTCCTCATTCGGTAAGGTAATTAACCTTAAACATTTAAAAAATCATCACTGGGCAGGAGGCTTTGCCCGGGCTTATGTCAAAACACATTGTGACTAAACGACCTCTACTTTAAACACTTCTTTTTCTACCCAGGATTTCCCCCAATCCTCCATTTCTTCCTCAGTCCACAACTCCGGATAAAAGATGACCTTCTGAAACCGGGGAGGCAGGTATTTTTGCCAGTTCGTGCCACCGGTTGCCGCTATTTCTATAGCGTCCTTTTGCAGGTATTTTACCGCCGACTTATAGTGCGCAAGGGGCCAATGAACATTAGCCTTTAAGTCAAGAGACCGCAAAAGGCCCGCCAGTTCCGCATCCTTATCCGCACAGTTTTGGTATTGCTTCCAGAGGTTTTTGTGCCGAAAATCCGCGATAAGGGCTTTCAGTTCATTACCGTATTTCCGCTCAAAATTTTTAAGGGTAAGGGTTTTTTCTCCTGTCGCAAGTTCCGTTGCTCCAAACTGCCAGTACAACAAGCCAAACAAACTGTCAATGCTCGTCAGGTTGATGTCCCGGTAATCATCCCTTTCCATAATATTAACCAGATTCTGAATTTCCGTGCACATGATTTCAATCATGCGGTATTGGGCACTTTGAAACCCGCTCGAAGGCAGGAGAGACATCCGGAATTTTAGAAATTGCTCCCTTTCCATACCCTTCCACATCACGGCAAAGGAGGAAATAAGCTGGTCGAAATACATGTTTACCCGTTCCAGCCGGTTCTTAAAAAACGCAAGCTGGATGTTCTTTTCCGCCGCGATCTGCTCAAGCTCCCAAATGATAAGCTTGAAATAAAGCTCGGTGATCTGGTGATAAATGATAAAAATTTTCTCGTCCTTAAACGAAGTTTTCGGCTTCTGAAGGGAAAGCAGGGTGTCCAGGTTTATGTAATCCCAGTAGGTAAGGTAGTCCGCGTAAAGCAAGCCTTCCAGATAAGAAGACAGGTCCTGTCCTGAGGATCTGAATTTTTCCTGCAGTAAATTGATTTTATCTATGATTTCCTGTTTGGGATGCTCCTTATCCATGGCAAAATTTTCAACACGCATTCAAAATTTATTTCTTTATTAACAAAGAAAACAGGGAAAACGGTTCTTTTCCCGTAAAATTCGATTTTTCTTACCAAATTACCAAAAAAACCTCCCCGATCCCAGGGTTTACAGTTCCTCTTTGAGGTTCTTCTCAATAGCAGAACCCCCTTCCAGCCAGTTCGGAAATACTTCCCCCAAACCCTCCACCATAAACTGTACCGCAATCGCGGCCACAATCAAGCCGAAGATCCTGGTGAACCCAACGAAAAACAAATTGTCCACCCGCTTTTCGATCCGGTATGCATTGGCCAAAACCAGGAAGAGCAGCAAATAACTGAACAACAGGATGAGCGAATACCCGAAATAATCAATAATACTGTCCGCCCTGAAACTGTAAAGCAACACTGTGGTCAATGCCCCAGGTCCGGCAAGCATGGGAATGGTTAGTGGAACCAGTACTTTTTCGAACCGCTGCGTGGCCAGTTGAAGGTCCGTCTCCCCTTTCTCCTGCCTCTCTTCCAGTTTGGTGGCCTTGCCTTCAATCATGGACACCGCCGTAAGCAACAACAAAAAACCACCAGCAATTTTGAATACTTCAATATTGATGCGGAAAAAATTCAGGATTGGATCTCCCAGGTTCAAAAACAACAGCAGAATGACAAATGCTGATCCGGTAACCATCAGGGCTATTTTTTGTCTCACACCGGGTTGGGCATCACCCGTCATTTCATACCAGATGGGAATCAATCCAATCGGGTTCACAATAGCCAGAATAGCCGCCAGGAAATTAAGCATTGAATTCCAGTCCATATCGTATATTTTTAGTTGGGCAGACGGGGCGCAGTATCCGACATGAACAGCTTATTTGCTTTCTTGCTTAGCTTCTTCTGAGATTTGCTTAAGGTTGGTGTCTATGGGATTTGCTTTCAACAGCCGGGCAAGGAACAGGGTGTCGGCCACCAGGCTCCTGACGTTATTGTTGGTGAAGAAATGCCGCTCTCCTTCAGCCTCCACATAGCTTGGTCCCGGACCGGCGGTGCCGACCCAATAGGCCATGGCGTTGGGAGGTATGCTACATCCGGAATGGTTAAGGCTAAAGAGCACATCTGCGCAGACCTTTTTTGCACCGTCTTCATTTCCTGTCACCAACACCCCTCCTACCTTGTTGTACAGGGGATATTGGCCGTTATCAGGATCCGCCTCCGAGGTGCTTCCGTCGATCCTCTCAATCACCATTTTGCAGATCGCCGACTTGTCACCCAACCAAATGGGGCTGGCAAGGATTAAAATGTCAGCATCTTTGATTTCTTCAAGAATCATGGGCCAGTCATCACCCTCCCCCTCATCAGAACTGTTTCCAAAAGCCACCTTGAAATCCGCTATGCGAATCACCTTGCACTTTACCCCTGCCTGTTCATACAATTCCACCGCCTTCTGGACCAACACGCCGGTGTTGGAAAGTCCGGGAGATGGCTTAAGGGTACAGTTAAGGAATATCGCCTTGATTGACATAATGATTTGGTTTTAAAATAAAATTGCCGCGAAAACGGGAGTTTCCCGTTTTCGCAGCCACTTTACGGGTTTCAGACCAACGCTCTCCGTCAGTGCCTCAGATCATTGTGCTGCATTCGCCATTGCTTAGAACCTCTCTGTCAAATGTCGGTTAACCCAGGCATTTTAATAGGTGCCGCCCGAAAACTCGTCCCTTTTTGCCGCCTCGGAGGGAGGCATATTGTCAGGAATCGCAGTATCTGATTCTCCCAGGGCCCCACCTTCCATCAGGATCTTGAAGTCGTGCAACTCCTCCTTCAGCATTTTTTCAAACGCGGGATTAAGGAACCTGGCAATGCCGGTGCCCAAACCGCCCGCTACCGGATGATAGCTGAAAACCACCCTTATCAAAGTGCCGGATCCGTTTACATCATCATAAAATTCGACTTTTCCGGAATTTTCGATGATGGCCCCTTCTTTTGAGGTCCATCCAATTAATTTTCCGGGAATGTCCTTCAC
>DATGOS010000094.1:0-3321 GCA_035305725.1 Cyclobacteriaceae bacterium | reverse complement strand
TTTGTTATCCTTTCCGCCCACTTTTCAGGATTAAATTCCCTTTTGGGTCTATCGGTCCGCTGGGCTTCCGCGCTGAAGGACGCGAGGAAGCAGACTGCGAGTACAAGCAATGCCTTTTTCATATCTGTGATTTTTTAACCTTTGTCTGTTAGACCCCGGATGGTTGCGGAGGTTTAACAAGGGACACTGCCTGAAATGTTAAAAAAACTTAAAAGCCCCCGGGCGCTTTTGGGCGCTTTTCACCGTCTTTTCCAATAAATGCGGAAATTTGCCTACTTTTGCGGCAAAGGAAAACCGATTGAAAGCTAGAACATTAAAAAAAGACAAAGTCAATATTGTGACCATGGGCTGTTCCAAAAACCTGGTCGATTCAGAACTATTATTGACCCAGTTGAGGGGAAATGGCATCAACGCTTCCCACGAAGCAAAAAATTCACTGGACCACAATATCGTCATCATCAACACCTGTGGCTTTATAGACAATGCCAAGCAGGAGTCCATAGATACCATCCTGCAATATGCGGAGGCCAAGGAAAACGGATTGGTGGACAAGGTGTATGTGACAGGCTGCCTGTCGCAGCGGTATAAGGATGAACTGGAAACGGAAATCCCCCAGGTAGATGCTTACTTTGGCACCCGTGAACTTCCGGCTTTGCTTAAAAAATTCAAGGCGGATTATAAGCATGAACTTGTGGGAGAGCGGTTGTTGACCCATCCTTCCCATTACGCTTATATGAAGATCTCGGAAGGCTGTGACCGTCCCTGTTCCTTCTGTGCCATTCCGCTGATGCGTGGCGGGCATGTATCCAAACCCATCGAGGAACTGGTAAAGGAGGCGGCGCACCGGGCGGCCAACGGCACCAAAGAACTGTTATTGATCGCCCAGGATTCCACCTATTATGGCCTGGATCTATATAAAAAAAGAAGGCTTGCGGATTTGTTGCTTGCACTCTCCGTGGTGGACGGCATCGAGTGGATCAGGCTCCATTACGCCTATCCTACGGGCTTTCCCCTGGATATCCTTGAAGTGATGGCCCATACCCCCAATGTGTGCAAATACCTTGACATCCCCCTGCAGCACGGCTCGAACAAGGTGCTGAAGACCATGAGGCGGGGAACGTCCAGAGAAAAACAGGAAGAACTGATCCACAGGATCCGGGAAAGTGTCCCCGGAATCGCTATCCGGACGACCATGATCGCGGGGCATCCGGGCGAGGGGGAAGCCGAATTTCAGGAAATGGTGGATTTCGTTGCCCGGATGAAGTTTGAACGGATGGGTGTATTCACCTATTCCCATGAAGAAGACACCCATGCTTATCAGATGGAAGACAGACTCTCCCAGGAAGAAAAGCAGGCCCGGGCCGACCATCTGATGGAGGCCCAGGAGCAAATCTCTGCCGATCTGAACAGGGAAAAAATAGGCAAGACCTTTAAGGTGCTGATTGACAAAAAGGAAAGCGGGCATTTTGTGGGCCGAACAGAATTTGACTCCGTGGAGGTGGACAATGAAGTGCTGATCGATGCTTCGCGGCACTATTGCAGGATCGGCGATTTTGTCCAGGTTAAAATCACCGGAGCCTCGGAATTTGATCTTTACGGAGAGGTGGTTTAGGGGGTATGGGGTATATGGTATATGGTATATGATATATGGAACACCCGACCTATTGTATTGTATAGCAGCTCTTCCAAATACTAAATACCATATACTTCTATATACTCCCGTATCCTCCTTGCGGCACTAGATGGCATAAGATACAAAACAGATATGTGGTGTGTGGTATATAGTATAGGGTATATGGTATATGGTATATAGAAAAACCTGCACACCATATACAGGATCTCCAAATACCAAATACTAAATACAAAGCCACTCACTTACCAATAACCAAGTAACCAATAACCCGCCCATGAAACTAACGGAAGTCACCGGCGCTGACCATAAGAAGGAGTTTTTTGAGATGGCCGTCAGGCTTTACAAAAATGAAAAGAACTGGATCCGGCCCCTGGACAAGGATATTGAAGACCTTTTTCATCCAGAGACCAACAAACTATTCCGGCACAACGCGAAGGCTATCCGCTGGCTGTTGAAAAATGAGCGGGGAGAGACCATCGGGAGGATTGCGGCGTTTGTCAATCCCAGGATGAAAGAAAAGCAGCCTACCGGAGGACTTGGCTTTTTCGAATGCATAGACGACCAGCAAGCAGCCAACATGCTGTTTGACGCCGGCCGTGACTGGCTTCAGGCCCAGGGGATGGAGGCCATGGACGGCCCCATCAACTTTGGGGAAAGGGACAAATGGTGGGGACTGCTGGTAGAGGGATTTTCCCCGCCCAACTACAACATGACTTGGAATTTCAAATACTACCAACGGCTTTTTGAAACCTACGGCTTCCAGTTATATTTTAAGCAGTATACTTACATGCGACCGGTAAAAGGTTTGGGCTTTGATCCCAAATTCCACCAAAGGGCGGACATTACCCTGAACCATCCCGATTATACCTATCGGTATACCACCGGGAAGGAACTGGCGGAAAAAGCGCCGGAATACTTTATGAACATCTATAACCAGGCCTGGGCCAGGCATCTCGGAAAGAGCATGGCCCTGAAGGAAGCACAAATGATGTTCAAAAAGATGAAGCCTGTAATTGACGAACGCCTGATATATTTTGGCTTTTATAAGGAAGAGCCTATTGCTTTCTTCATCTCTATACCGGAACTCAACCAGTTGTTCAAATACGTAAACGGGAAAATGGACCTCATGGGAAAACTGAAATTCCTCTACCACAAAAAATTCAATCCCCCGAACAAGATACTCGGGCTGGTTTTTGGGGTGGTTCCTTCCCACCAGGGCAAAGGCGTCGAAAGCGCCATGGTAAAGCGCTACAACGAGATGAGCAGTCAGAGATCCTTTCCCTATGAGACGATTGAAATGAACTGGATCGGCGATTTTAATCCAAAAATGATGCGGGTTTGCGAGCAAATCTACGCCACCATCTATAAGACCCACCATACCTACCGGTATTTGTTTGACCGGGAAAAGCCATTTGAAAGACATCCGATCTTTAATTGATTACCCTCAGACTGTTCCCTTGACGGGGTAAAGGACAGCGCCAGGGACGACGGGAACACGTGGGGGACGACAAATAAAAATTTACTCTTTGCAAAACCTTACCTTCGCGCCTTGGCGG
This sequence comes from Cyclobacteriaceae bacterium, assembly GCA_035305725.1. GTDB lineage: Bacteria > Bacteroidota > Bacteroidia > Cytophagales > Cyclobacteriaceae > DATGMS01. Next base: position 132 of record DATGOS010000094.1, on the reverse strand, counting down.
GAAAAAGTCCACGCGAAGGTATTATGTTTGAAAAAGTGAAGCATAAGCTAAAATTCTTAAATTAGGAAATAAACCATTTATTCACCTAAAGAAAAATAGCTTATGCAACGCGTCAAAGTTAATGAGAAATCC